>JAICHN010000220.1 GCA_025924845.1 Chloroflexota bacterium
GCGCCTCGTAGGTGCCGCGGAACGGCGGTTGGCCGTAGGGATAGACGGCGAAGCCACGCAACTTGCCGTGCGGCGCGGCCCGCAATGCATCCAGAGCGCCGAGCCTGGCCAGCAGGGGCGTGGCTTCGGGGCTGAGCGCCTCGCCGCACGGTTTGGGACGAGGCAGGCGCGCTTTTTCGAGCAGGGTAACCCGGAAGCCCCGCCCGCGAAACAGGATGGCTGCCGCTGACCCGGCTGGGCCACCGCCCACGATCACCACATCCGGCCCGCGCTCCGCCATGTCCTACCTCCGAATCCCGCTGCCACTCCTGTAAGGCTACCAGAAGGATGCTTGACTCTGATCGCTTCGCGTCATGCCAGAGAGACGCTACGCCGTACCATGCACGATTCGCCTGAATCGGGCATCCTTAAAGGGGTGCCGTTCGCTCCGGCACGGGGGTTAACCATCCGTATCGAAAACAGGATCATGATCGCCGCGCCGCGGGAGATCGTCTACCGCCTGGCCGCCCGCGTCGAGGACTGGCCGCGCCTGCTCGCCCACTACCGAACCGTGGAAGTTCACGTGGAGCGCCCCGAGGGACGTGTCGTCTCGATGGCCGCCCTACGGCGCGGCGTACCGATTCCGGTGCATTGGAAGGCGCTGCAAACGCTCGATGCGGACGCCGGTAGAGTGCTGTACCGGCATATCGGCGGGGTTACGCGGGGCATGAGGGTGGCCTGGACCTTCGCGGTGGGTTCAGCGGGCGTGGATACGCGTATCGTCCACGACTTCACGCCGCCCTGGCCCTGGCCCGGTCCCTGGATTGCCCGCGCGATCGTCTGCCGGTTTTTCGTACACGGCATCGCCGAGCAAACCCTAATTGGGATTAAGGCGGCGGCCGAATCAGGCGGCTATCGTCCAGAGCCTCAATCATGACCCTTCCGGAAACCGACGATGTGCCCCGGAGGCGGGTGGTGATCACCGGGATCGGCGCCGTCACGCCAATCGGCATCGGCCGGTCCGCTCTGTGGGCGGGGGTACGGCGCGGGGTTTCGGCCGTGGATACGATTCGGTGCTTCGACCCTGCTCCCTTCTCTACCACGATAGCGGCGGAGGTACGCGATTTCGCGCCGCGCGACCACCTGCCTGCCAAGCTTGCCCACCGCCTCGATCGGTACGCGCAATTTGCCGTAGCAGCGGCGCGCATGGCGGTGGAAGACGCGGGAATCGACCCCACGGCGATCGAGCCGGGATTAGGCGGCGTCTACCTGGGAACGGCGCTGGGCGGCACGGCCGGGGCCGAGGCAGAGCATGTAAAATATATGGCCGGGGGCCTGCGCGGCGTCAATCCACTGCTCGCGCTCTCCGTTTTCGGCGCTTCGGCGAGCACAAACGTGGCCATGCACCTTGGCCTGACTGGTCCATGCACGTGCAATGCCAACGGCTGCGCGGCGGGAGCCATCGCGATTGGAGATGCCTTCCACGCGGTACGGAGTGGCCTGTTGAACGTGGTGCTGGCGGGCGGCGCCGAGGCGCCGCTGCAACCGCTGACCTTCGGCGCGTTCGCCATACTTCGCGCTATGTCCGGCCGCAATGAGGCTCCGGCGCGCGCCTGTAGGCCGTTCGACGCCGACCGGGATGGTTTTGTGATGGGCGAAGGAGCGGCCCTCCTCGTCGTGGAAGAACGCGACCATGCGCTGCGCCGGGGGGCGCGGCCAATCGCCGAGGTGGTGGGGTTCAGCCAAACCTGCGACGCCTATAGGATGACCGCTCCCCTACCTGACGGCGTTCAGGCCGCGCGCGCCATTACCCTGGCCCTGCGTGACGCGACGATTCCGCGCCAGGCGATAGATTATGTCAAGGCGCATGGCAGCAGTACGCCGTTGAACGATGCCGCCGAGACCGCGGCAATCAGGCGAGCGCTTGGCACGCACGCCGATCGCATTCTGATCAGCGGCACCAAGGGTCTGCACGCGCATTCCCTGGGGGCCAGCGGCGCTATCGAGGCGGCGATTACCGCGATGGCGCTGCGGGAAGAGTATCTACCGCCCACCACAAACCTGGAGACGCTCGACCCGGCCTGCGACCTCGACTTCATTCGGGACGAAGGACGCTGCCGGCCCGTCACCTATGCGCTCTGCGATTCGTTCGGCTTCGGCGGCATCAATGCCGCGTTGATCCTGCGCGCCGCCGACCAATAAGTATCAGACAGCAGTGGGCAGGTGAATAATCCACCTGCCCACTGCTCATGTAGACCAATGTAAAACCTATCGGGAAGGAAGTTGGGGTGACCCAACTTCCTTCCCGATCACGATCTATTCGTAGCGAAGTGCCTCGGCCGGGTAGACCCGTGACGCCTGCCAGGCGGGAAGGTAGGTGGTGAGCAGCGAGGCGAGATAGGCGATCACCACGATCACGATGATCTGAGGCCACGGCACGTTGAGTGCGATACTGCTGTTGTTTTTTGCCTCCGCGCTGACCAGATTTCGCGCTAGACCAAGCCCCAGTCCAACGCCGAGCGCCGTACCCAGAATGGCCACGAAACTGGACTCGAGGAGGAAGGTGGTGCGCACCATGGTGCGTTGGAAGCCGATAGCTCGCATCATTCCGATCTCCTGGCGACGTTCGACCACGGCGCGCGTAGCAACCACGCCCAGGGCGGCGATGCCGACGATAAGGCCCAGACCCATGAACCCTTCGAGCAAGTCGAAGAGGCCGGTGGAGACTGCCTGATTGTCGTTGTACTGCTTCTGCGCTTCCTTTACGTCGAGCCCATTGCCCAGGAACGCTTTGCCCAGCGCCAGGGCGGTAGCATGAACGTTCGCGTTGGGCGCCACACGGAACACGTAAAAGTTGGGCCGCACCGTGGGCAGACCAGCCGCGGTAAGGCTGTGTTCGCTGAAGTAAACGCCAGTGGTCAAGGCGGGCAGAACCTGGGCGCGCTGATCCAGAACCCCAATCACGCGAAGAGGCAGAATTGTCCCCGTTCGACTATCCCGCACCTGGATGGTGACCGGCGAGAAGGTGGTGTCCTTGTAATAGACGCCCGTCAGCGCGAATTGCCCAAAGCTGTTCGCATTCTTATCATCGGCGACCAACCCGCCATCCACCACGGCGGTGCCCGGCTGGGTGCGAAGCGCCTGCCACACCTGAGCATCGGAACTGTAGCCGGAGGCGCGTGAATGGAGCATAAACCGGGTAGAGTTGAGATAGTTATTGTCGACCACGTTCGCCGTGTAGTCGGTCCAGTTCTGCTTGTCCTGGCCCGGCTGACGGATACCCACCTCCAGTTTGGCAATGCCGCCCACGGCAGTGACATCCTTCAACCGTGGATTGGCCGCCACCGCTGCCGCGGCGTTCGGAATGGGGTTATTGGGATTCGCCGTCCCAAAGATCTGGTAGCCGCCGGCATCGCGGGCCAAGTCAAGGCTGGAGGAACTGCTGCGCACCAGGACGGACATGAACATCAGGGTAAAGATGACCAGACTGAACATGGCCAGGGTCAGTCCGGTGCGGAACTTGTGCTGCATCGGATAGGTTACGGCAATCTTGATCATCGGGGCCAGGTGGCCAATGCCGCCGAATATGCCCAACAAACCACCCAGCAGGAGGTCGATGTTGTACATCACCGTCCACACGGCGCCCAGCACCATCATCAGGCCCGCCAGAAAGAACATCTCGGGGCCCGCGTTCAGGGTGGGAACGCCGAAATTGTCCCAGAAATCAAAGGGAAGCAGCCAGAAGACGACCAGGCCGACTCCGGCAATTGAGTAGCCGATCCGATTGCGAATATGCTCGGGCACATGAAAGCCGGCCATGATCCAGCGTATCAGCATGGCGACGCCGATCAGCACCAGCGAGCCACCCAAAGAAAAGTAGGCCGCCTGCGTCGTCTTGATACCCACGATCACCAGCACGATGCCGAAGATCAAGAACAACGGACCACGGGCGAAGAAGGCCAGAAACAGATGGCGCAGGTACCAGAACAGGCGAAGTACCAGAACAGCGATGCCAAGAGGGTGGTTGAGGACAAGCAGGAGGATCGGCACGCTCCACCAGACAATACGCCAGCGATGGGTAGGGATCGCGGCAAACTCGGCCTTTGTCTGATCCCAGGCGTGTCCGGCATGGGTCTTGACGCCAAACTGCTCGGGCAGGTCACGGATCGCGGCCACCACGTTGAGCCTGCTCACCCGCACCGAGGAGAAGGCGACCGTGATGAAGGTGACCAACGCGCCAAGACAGAACGAAACGACGATGCTCCGCGGTTCGACGTGGCCCTGTAGGGAGAAATCGGACGAGACGCCGCTGATCACGGCGGTCAGGATCCGTACCATGCCAAGACCCACCGCGATCCCGATCACCACGCCCACCAACGCCGATCCCAGGTCGTAGATGTACCCCTCGAACAGGAACTGCATGATCAAGTGCCGGCGCTTCGTACCCACGGCACGAGCCATCCCCATCTCGGGGCGGCGCTCGGCGGCGAGCATCACGAAGATCAGGAAGATCAGCATCACGCCGGCGGCAATCGAGAAGAGCCCAAAGACCACGAAGATCGAAGTGAACACGCTGCCGAATAAATCCGCCGCGTTCAGGCCGTTCTTCTTGAGCGGCTCCACGTGATAATCACTCACCGAAGCGAGGGCATCGTTCAAGGGCGCGCTGATGCTTGAGGACTTGATGTTGGAGAGTGCTCCGGTTACATCCGAGTCACTGAGCAGGCTTTTTAGCTGGGAACTCTGCCCGTGACGCGCCGCTTGAGTTTGGAGGGAAACGAGCTTGGCTTTGATTCCCGAGTCGGTCTGGTCCTTGATCAGCTTCGTCAGCGCCGTCTTCCCGGCTGAACTGTTGAGGATCGACTGCACCTTCGCCGTATCGGCGCTGTTGGCCAGCAGCGCCCTCAGTTGATTGGTAATGCCGTCACTCAGCGACGCACCATCGGTCAGCCCGCCTCGATTGGAAATGAGGATGTGAGTCACGGCGCCGGGCCGGCCGGAGAGAGCCTGCACTCTGACCAGAGGGGCCAGCACGGTGGGGTCAGTTGTCTCGCCTCTAGAGAGCACGCCGCCCGAGGCGAGATTCTCGTCGCGTACAATAGCCTTGACCTGCTCACGCACCGGTTGATTACCTACATAGATCAGAAGATTATCTCCCGGATGGGCGTTCAGGGCATCGGCGGCCTTCTGGTTGAGATAGACCTGGTTCGGCTCCAGGTCGGACATGGCCACGCGGGCGCCGGTGTTGGTAGTGAGCGGCCCAAAAGCCGAGGGTACATTGTCGGGGATGCCCGCCAGGACATTTTGATTCTTGGTCTGGCCGGATGTCGTATCCTGCAGGGCGGCGCTTCGCGCCAGCACTCCAGTAAAGCCATCCACATCGTGGTTTCGGGCCAGAGTAGCCGCGATGCGCTGTTGCACATCGGTGGGAATATAGGCCACGCCGCCCGCCGCGGCCGCGCTCTGACCGGCGCCGGTAGCGGTAACGGACTCATCGATGTAGCCCAGGTTCTGGATGGTCGCGTTGCGGATGGAATAACTAACCGTATCGCCGGTGCTGAAAGCGCTGGTGATAATGACCGTGCTGAGCATCAGGCCGACCACGACGAGGATCGTTTGGGCACGCCGACGCGGGATATTCCGCAATCCCATCTTGAAGAACAGTCTATTACCCAGCGCCAGCCCAAGCACCGCCGCCGTGATAATCAGAAATATCGCCAGGATTACCACCATAATGGTGTTCATCGACACGCCAAAGAGCGAATTCATCAATACTCCTCCCCGGGCCAAACCGGATGCCGGCGCACCTGGCCAAACGTCAGCATACCTTTCGGCGTACTTGCCGGCTATTAAATCGGCAACGGTTCCATGGATCTCGCCTCTTCCTGCTACCATGAAGGGATGAATACTGCTTCCACACCATTCGCGATCCGTCTCGCCGCGCCGGAGGACGCCGCCGCTATCCTGCGCCTGACCCAGGCCGCCTTTGCCCTCCACGGCGACCTGCTGGACCCGCCGAGCAGCGTCTTCCATGAAACGGAGGAGGACGTACGGCAAGCCATACACGAGGGAGCGGTGATTGTGGCGACCCGCGATGCCGAGTTGCTGGGCGCCGCGCGTGTGCGCCCCCTGCCGGAGCAGCAGGCGTTGTATTGCGGGCGCCTGGCCGTGGATCCCGGCACCCAGGGCGCCGGAGTGGGATCGGACCTGATGAGCGCCGTGGAGCAGCGGGCCGCCGACGAGGGCTATGCCGCGGTCGTACTGGGAGTGCGCGTGCAGCTTGAGGGAAATCTGAGGTTCTTCGCCAAGCGCGGTTACACGCTGATCGGCGAGCACAGCCATCCCGGCTATGCCCGCACGACCTATGTTCGGTTACGGAAAGAGCTCAAACCGTAGCGCGCGGAGCGACCATGAAAATAACTCTGACGGACGGCATTGCCGCAAGTGCCCTTCAAGTACGGAATAAGGAGTGATCATGGCACAGGTCCAGGCGGATAAGCTCCGCGTCGCGGTAGCCGGCGTACGGATCGGCGAAGGACACTTGCAGGCCCTGGCTCACCATCCACGGGCCGAGGTCTTAGCCATTTGCGATGTGAACGAAACCCTCCTGGAGACGGTGGCCGGCCGATACGCAGTGCCGCGTTCCTATACCGACTTCGAGGCCATGCTGGCGGCTGAGCAACTGGACGGCATCTGCATTGCCACGCCCAATCGCCTGCATACTCCCATGGTGCGTGCCGCGTTGACGCGCGGCCTGCACGTCCTGTGCGAGAAGCCCCTCACTCTGGACACCGCCGAGGCAGAGAGCCTGCTGACCGAGGCGCGGGCCGCCGACCTTACCCATGCGATTAACTTCAGCAATCGGCCCAATCCCGCCGTAACCTATGTCAAGGAAAAGATCGATGAGGGCGCGCTTGGCCGCATCTATGAAATTCACCTGGCCTATATGCAGGACTGGTTGAGCGACCCCAGCGCCCCCTATACCTGGCGGAACAGCCGGGCCGAAAGCGGCAGCGGCGCCCTGGGCGACATTGCCTCTCACGTGCTCGACCTGGGGCGGCTGTTCGTGGGCGAGGTTTCGGCGGTGAGCGGGCATCTGGCCATTGTCAACGCCGAGCGCACCCTGCCCAACGGCGACCGCGCCGGCGTGGATGCCGACGACCTTGCCTACCTGCACCTCCAGTATGCGTCGGGCACCCATGGCGCGCTGCGCGTCTCGCGAGTGGCCCGCGGCCGATGCGACTTGCGACGGATTGAGCTGTTCGGAGAGCGTGCTTCGCTGGTGCTGGAAATCGACACGAACGTGAGCCGTGTGCTGCGGGCCGACGAGATGACTGCCTGGCGTGGGGACGGCTTCCGCGAGGTATTCGCGCATGATACGCGCCTGAACACCTGGGGCGGTAACGTGACCGCGTGGGTGGCCGCCTCTTTGCAACGGCGGGAGATGAGTCCCAACTTCGAGGACGGCGTACGCTGCCAGAAGATCCTCGACGCGGCGATCCGCTCCGCCGCCGACCGATGTTGGGTGGAGGTTGGCGCGTAAGAGGCATGACGAAGGTCCACCTTGATACCGATCTCGGGGGCGATCCGGACGATCTGTGCGCCCTGGCCCTCCTGCTCAGTTGGCCCGGCCTGGAGATCACCGGGATAACGACCACAGCCGACCAGGGAGGACAGCGGGCGGGCTACGTCCGCTACGCCCTGGGTCTGGCTGGACGGAGCGATATTCCCGTGGCCGCCGGCGCCGATGCCGTGGTCGGGCACTGTCGGTACAGCGTAGAGTTCCCGGATGAAGCGGCCTTCTGGCCGGAGCCAATGTCGCCCACGCCGCCTGCCTCGCCGACTGATGCCCTCGCCTTGCTCAAGCGCAGCGTGGATGCCGGCGCGACCGTGATCGGTATCGGCCCGTACACAAACCTGGCCTTGCTCGATCGTGCCTATCCGGCCCTGCTGCAACGGGTACCGCTCTTTCTGATGGGCGGCGCCATCCATCCCATACCGCCGGAGTATCCACAATGGGAGAATGACGCGGACTGGAATATCCAGTATGACGTGACCGCTGCTCAGTCCGTGCTGGAACAGGGTCGGCCTACGCTCATCCCCCTGGAAATCTCCGTACGAACCGCGTTGCGGCGGGCTTTTCTGCCCCGTCTACGCCGCTCCGGGCCCCTTGGCGCGTTGATTGCCCGACAAGCTGAAGCATTCGCCCTGGCGGAGAACTACGAAGAGCGTTATGGACGCGCCTGCACGGGGCTTCCCGATGACCTGATCAATTTTCAGCACGACCCATTGGCTTGCGCGGTTGCCCTGGGCTGGGCTGGAGTAACGATCGAGGAGATACCGCTACGCATTGAGAGGCGCGACGGTTGGTTGCACGAACGGATTGCCGCCGATGGGCGCCTCACGCCGGTCGTCACGGCGGTCGATGGCCTGCGTTTCAACCAGTTCTGGCTTGATCTGGTCACGGGGAGAGCGTAGGGGATGCCCTAAAAGGCTTAGCCGAACAACTCGGCAAGAGAGAGGGTGAAGCCAGGGAGCACCTCGCCGCCTTCAACCGAATCGCCGATACGGAGGGTGCGCGGCACCTCGTGACCGGGAGTCCACACATCCACCTCCTGGTGCCGGGGCCAGACGACCCAGACCAGGCGCGCCCCTCGACGCAGCCAAA
>JAICHN010000221.1 GCA_025924845.1 Chloroflexota bacterium
GGGCAGCCGATTATCCGAAGGCTTTCAAATAGAGCCACTTGAACCGGCGAAAGTGCGGCTGAATGCTCTTGCCCCATGCCTCATCATTGAAGACGATCGCGTCGCAGTTGGCCAGGAGACCAGAGGCAATGATTAAGGCGTCTGGGGATTTGACCGTCGACATGGCGCGTAAGGTTGCGGCCTGCATGGCCACTTCGAGATCAACGGGCAGGACCGTGAGATTGGGGAAGGAGTTGAGGAAGGTATGCATAAAGGTTAAAGCCGGATTTCCAGCTTTTATGGGGCGGACCAGCAGTTCCATGGCACTTACGGCCGACAAGTAGCCTGTGAGGCGATCCCCGGTATCCTCGATCCGGCTCAGCAGATGGTGGGCCAGGTGATGCACATCTTCATGTGGCGAGTGATAAGCAATCAAGGTGCTGCTGTCCAGTAGGACACGGCGGGCGCCGGCCAGCGCCCGATCCAGATCGGCGATCGCCAAGGCAGCTTACCCCTCTCCCCAGCTTCGCCGCTCCTCGTTAAGAAACGCAATAGTATCTTCATGGTCACCGAAAACGTCCCCGAGCTTGCCGGCAAAGGCATCCGCCCACCGCGTGGGGCGCCGCATGAGCACCAGCATGTCGCCTTGCACGACCTGGACCAGAAGCTGATCGCCTCGCTCCCAACCAAGCTCACGCAAGCCCTTTACCGGGAGACTTACCTGATTCTTTCCAGTGATGGTCGTGTCCCCAACGTGATGAGGGAGTGCCTGCCGGTGCTGCTCATCCGCCTGCGGCTGTGTAATCGGTTCGGCTGTCATGGCTCTGTTCCTCCGCACTCACACAGCCTCGTCACGGGAGATCTGCTTCGTCGGACTGGCGTTCTGTTGTGCCTCCATCCTAGCATAGGATATGCCAAGCCGCAAGGGGATTAGCACGATATACCTTGAGCATTCGCCAGATGCAAGGGAAGTATGGCCACTCACCACGAAAACCGCGAAATACGGGCCGACACGGCGTAAAGTGGCCCATTCGGGTACTGTCGGGAGGTCCGCGGAGCCGTACTATGAATTAGATGCATCAGGTTGATCCGGAAATTGCTGAAAGAAGTACTGTTATGGCGCTCTCCATCAAGCGCGTACCTGTCAGAGTCGTCGCCGTTGTCACATTGCTCCTCGTCGGCCTGCTGCTTCCGTTGTCGTTTGCTCACCCGGCAGCCGCGGCGCTCAGCGTCTCTACCGATCCGATCGCGACCCTCTCCACCGGCGGCATACTCGATCTGAGTGCCCATACCCTGGACCTGAGCAACGACGTGCGGAATGTCACCTACGTGCTGCATGTTCCGGTGGGAACCTCCGTGACCAGCGTCTTGTATCCCGACGGGTCCGCCCCGATTACCACGTTCTCCTGGGTGGCCGACGATGCGCCCGGCACCTACGACGCCTCGGTCCTGGTCACCGCCGGCCACTCCGCGATCACCCTGGCGGCCTTTGTGGTGGTCTCCTGGCCCGCCGGCCTCCAACTTCCCCTCGCCCTGGGACCGGTCACTGGGCTGACCGGGCAGACCATGCATATCCATCTCAGCGAAGCTCTGCCGCTCGGCCTCTAATCGGCGCCTCGAACCGCGACTTCCCCTCACGAACCGGGTGCAAGACGCCGGTCACGGCCGGTACGGGCTTGACGCCCACGTTACACTATTGGGAGATGCCGGCTTCCCCTCGATAGCCGCGCCGCCTGTACCGGCCGCAACGCCCGTACGAGTGGTGCGCTGGGAGTTGCATACTGCATGATCGCCTTTTCCGCGGATGCCGCGCCGGTCTGTCGCCTGGTCCGTTCCGGACGCGTCCGGCTATGTGACGACGACCTCGGCATCTCGCGGGCGGTGGCCTATGTCCTTGCCCAGGATCACCGCGGGTATATGTGGCTGGGGACCGAGGATGGCCCAGTGCTCTTTGATGGCCTGATCTGGTCCTCACCCCCCGGCTTGCGCGGCCTGGGCGGCAGTGTGGTCCGAGCTCTGGCACTCGACACGCGGCATCTCTATCTGGGCACCGATGGCGCCGGACTGCATATGGTGGACCTTGCCGGCACCCCCTACCAACCGGCCGGGCACCTGAGCGCGGAGTTGCCGAGTCCCCGTGTCCATGCCCTGTGTACCGCCCGAGACGGTGAGGTGTGGGCCGGCACGCATGAGGGCCTGGCGCTGGTGCGGAGCGGCCAGGTCGTGACCCGCCTTACCGCGGACGACGGCTTGCCCGAGGGACCGGTGTGGAGTCTATGCCGTGACCAGCAAGATCGTCTCTGGGTTGCAGGCAAAGGGGGATTAGCGCTGATCGACCGTCAGGGAGTCCAGCCAACTGGCCTGACCCAGGGAGTCCATCAGGTCTGTTGCGACGCCGCCGGGCGGGTTTGGGCCGCTCTGGTCAGCGGCGAGATCGTGCAGGTGGACGTCCACGACCCCCGACCGCCGGCGCCGGCGTACTCAGCGGGTGCCCGCGTGCGCGCCCTGTGCCCCGATGAACGTGGCCGCCTGTGGGTCGGCACCAGCGACGGCGTGCATCTCCTGGAAGACGGTACGCCGCGCGATCGCTGGACCCGCGCCGATGGGCTGCCGGGAAAGGAGGTCTGGGCTCTCTTGCGCGATGCCGAGGGACGCACCTGGGCCAGTACGATGACCGGCCTGGTGCTGCTGGAGGACCTCAAGAGCCCGGTGCGCACCGTCGCCGCCTCCGCGGGCACCACGGCGGCGCCGGTCTACGCCTGTGTCCGCGACGGTTGGAACCGGATCTGGCTCGGCACTGAGGCCGGCCTGCAGGTGCTCGACGCAGCCGGCGGTGTGCCCGTGCCGCTGCCGGAGCTGCCGGCCGCGCTGACCCGGGAGAGCATCTGGTCGCTGTCCACCGACTCGCATGGCCGGCTGTGGTGCGGCACCGACGGCAAGGGCTTGCTGGGCCTGAACCTCGCCGACGGGACGGTGGCGTTCCACTTAGCCCCGACCCGCCATGTGCCGGTGCTTTGCCGCGAGGGCGAGGATTACCTGTGGGCGGCGATCACCGGGTACGGGCTGCTGCGCATTGACCTGATCACCGGGGAGGCGGCGCTGATGGTGACCAGCGAGACAGGCCTCCCCCAAGCGAACGTGCAGGGGCTGCGGTGTGACCGGGCGGGCCGGTTGTGGATCGGGACCTGGTCCGGAGACTTGGCGGCCCTGGATCCGGCCGACGGCAGAGTGCTGAAGACGATCGCCCTTGGTCCGGCCGACGCGCGTTGGCCGGTCACGGATCTGTACTGTGATGACCAGGGTCTGTTGTGGGTCGCGACCTATGGCGGCGGCCTGGTGGCGATTGATCCCGAGCCTGGGGTGGTGGTGCGACGGGTGACGCCGGCGGAGGGTCTGCCGACGGGCCTGCTGTACTCCTGCCTGGGCGACGGACGCGGCAACATCTGGGTGGGCACCCGGCGTGGGGTGGCGCGCTACAGTCCGGCCTCCGGGCGCTGCCTGGTGATCGGCCGCGCCCTGGGGCTGCCCAGCGATGAATGCAACTCGCACGCCCTCTGCGGGGACGATCAGGCGCGGGTGTGGGTGGGCACCGTGCAGGGCGCCGCCGCGGTGGACCTGGATCGCATTCCCGATTGGATTGCTCCCTGCACCGTGGACCTGACCGGCGTGACGGTGATGGGGCAGGACCGTATGCCCTGCCCAAACCTGGAGATCGAGGATACCGATTTCGACGTCATGTTCACCTACGCCGCGGTCTCGTTTACCGCGCCGCGGCAGGTACAATATCGCCTCCAGTTGGTCGGTTTGGAGCAGGGGTGGTCGGCGCCCACCCAGTTCCGGTTCGCGCGCTATACCAACCTGCGACCGGGCTCCTATACCTTCCTGGTCTGTGCGCGCAACTGGGGCGGCGTGTGGGGAGAACCGCTGGCCGTGCCGCTGACCGTGGTGCGCAATCGTGCCGCCCAGCAGTTGGAGGAGGATCTGGAGCGGCAGCGCATCGAGAAAGAGGTTGCGCTGGCGACGGCAACGCTCTTTGAGCGGCTGGCGCTGCACGATGGACTGACGGGGCTGCTCAATCGGCGAGCGCTGGACGAACGGCTCGGGCAGGAATATGAGCGGGCGCGCCGGCATGGGCTTCCCTGGGCCGTGGCGCTGCTCGACCTGGACAATTTCAAGGAGATCAATGACACGCACGGCCACCTTCTGGGCGATGAGGTGCTCAAGATAGTGGCCCAGTTGTGCAAGAGGGCGGTGCGCGAAGAGGATAGTGTGGCGCGGTATGGGGGGGAGGAGTTTGTGGTGCTCTTCCCGGAGAGTACGGCTCAGTCGGCCGCGGCGGTGTGTGAACGGCTAAGGCGCCAGGTAGCGGCGTACCGGTGGGAGGGGCTTGCGGCTGGACTGCGGGTTACCATCAGCGGGGGGCTGGCAGGCTGGTCGGAGGCGCCGTCGGTGCAGGCTCTGCTGCAAGCGGCGGACAACCAGTTATACCGCGCCAAGGAGCTTGGCCGTGACCGCATCTGCATCAGCACAGGAGCATCAACCACCTGTGCCTAAGCCGCACAGTCTGAAGATTGTCATAGTATCTGAAAGCCCATAGCTCGGCCCCCATCAATTCTAGAATGTATGTTCCATGTTTACCAGGAGCGCAGTATAATGACTATGTGTCGACGGTAAAGGCACAGGTGCAGTCGGCAAACAAAGGAGCGTTACATGAGTCTTGAAACATTGCGCCGCCTTGAGTTTCCGGACGACATGTACGAGCATATTGAGGAATACCGGGAGCAACAAATCGCGGCCGCTCAGCAGTAGCCGGCGGTAGCGCGGGACATCCTAAAGTGGAATTCAGTTCGGCATTAGCTCTCCGCCGCCAGTTCCAGCAGTTTTCGATTTCGCATGGCGGCGGGCAGGGCGAACCAGGCGTCGCGATCCATGCCGAGACGCGTCCAGGGCGGGCGCGTCTCCGGCTCTCGTTCCGGCCCGGCCGGTTCCACCTCCACCATCGGACCCCGTGCCGCGCGCAACGCCTCCAGCATGACCGCGGCGTCCAGGTAGCGATCCGCCGCCGCGAACGCCGTGGCCCGGTACAGCACGGTGATCAGTTCATGGGGTATGGCCAAGGCAGCCCACGAAGCGGATGGAAAGAGGGCCAAGCGGGCACGCTGGGCATCCAGGCCCTGACGGCGGAATCGGCCATAAGCCCAATCGGGGTCCTCCCCGCCGAGCAGGACGTGCAACAGCGCGCCAAGGGCGTAGAGGTCGCTTCGCGGCTCAGTACGTCCGATCATCTGCTCGAAGGGCACATAACCCCACTGATCGCCCGCATCGGGGGCCAGGAAACGGCCCAGCCCGAACTCGACCAGGATCGGCGCGTCGGCGCGCACATCGAGCACGAAGTGCGCGGGGCGCACCGCGCCGAAGGTCATGCCTTTGCCGTGTAGATAGGCGAGCATTTCCCCAATAGCAATCACCCAGTCCAGGGCCTGCCGCCAGCCAATCGTTCCTCCAGCTTCCTGGAGCTCCTCGGCCAGGCTCATGCCCGGCACGTGGTCCCGCGCCAGGTACAGCGCTCCCCCGTCGTCTGCCTGCGCCGGCCAATGGTCGCGTACCGCGGCCATGCCGGCATGGCTGAAGCCGACCCAGCGCTCGGCGGCCTCGGCAAACCACGCGGCCGCTTCCTCCCGGTCGCCGACCTCGGCCGGCGGCAGCGGGTATTCGTGTACCACGAGCGTCCGGCCCGCCTGCATATCGGCGGCCAGATAGCGCCTCCCCAGGGCATCAGTCCCGATCAGCCGTTCAATCCGCAGGCGCTCCCGCGGTACCGCACCAGGCCTCAACGGCGCGCGGGCCTCCTCACTGATCATTGCTTCCCATCCTCGTCGGAACTCCGGGCAGACAACCGCGCATATGACGATGCGCACTTATCAACATAGCTTGCCGCTTCGCTGCCCACCAGCCGTCGGTCACGGGACATTCTGTACGAGGATCCTGATACTGACGTGCTTATCATTATCCGCACTTAGGTTGGCTCCGGCTGAGGCTCAGAGGAGTGAGCAGTATGAGCGCGGGCCTGCGACTGCGGTCGCACGGTAGGGACGAACGGCTGCGGCCGGAGGTGGCATACCACGCCTAACCAGGTAGCCGAGGAAGCGATGGTTCAGCGGTGGATGGACCCCTCCGCGACCTCAGTCGCCCCGTTCCTACCAGGGGACCGCAGTCCCCGGCTTCCCCCATCCTGCCCACTCGGAGCCGCACTCTGTGTCATCTGTACCATCTGTTTATCCGTGCTTCAGGACGCCTCCCCAGCGCGGTGCCCACTCCCAGCCGTTTCCCCCGGATCATCGGCATCGTGCCAGAGGGCCTGCATCTCCGCGCAACCGGCCAGCAAGAAGGCAAGCGTCCCTTGAGCTTCGACATGGCCCTCCTTCAGCACGATGATATGGTCGGCGCGGCGCAGCGCGGCGCGGCGGTGCGAGACAGCCAGGCACGTCACCACCCCTCCCGCTAACAGCCGTTCCCACAACACACGCTCCGTCTCCACGTCCAGGGCGCTGGAAAGGTCGTCGATCACCAGCAGCTCTGCCCCACGCACCAACATGCGCGCCGCCGCCGCGCGCTGCACCTGGCCGCCCGAGAGCCTGACGCCGCGTGTGCCCACCGCCGTCGCCAACCCCGCCTCCAGCGCCCGCACGTCCTCCTCCAGGACGGCGCCCCGCACGGCGGCGGCCAGGGCCTCGGGATCATCGGGGAGCCCCAGGAGGATGTTCTGCTTGAGCGTCTCGCTGAACAGGCGCGGCGCCTGTGCCGTGTACGCGGCGCGGGGTGGCACCAGGAAGGATCCCGCATTCTCCACGACCTGACCGTTCCACCGGATCTCGCCCGCCTCCCGGGGCAGCAAGCCCAGGAAGGTCCGCAAGAGCGTGGTTTTTCCGGCGCCGACACGTCCCGTCACCACGGTCAGGGTGTCGCGCGGCAGGCGAAGGTCCACGGCGTCGATCCCGCGCCCCGACCGTGGGTAGCGGTAGGTTAGCCGCCGCGCTTCCGCGAGGACCAAGCGATCGGCCGGGTCGCGTGCCGGTGTCGGCACGGGGGGTAGGGGTCCGCGTAGGTGCAGCGAGGAGTCGCCCGCGGTCAGCGCGGCGGGCGGCGCGTCCCCCAGCAAGACGTTCATGCGCGCGAAGGCAATCCCGGTCTGCTGGTAGTGGGCCAGGAACCGGCCGAGCGCGTCGGTGAAGTCGGCAATGAAGCCCAGGTAGGAGACAAACAGCACAAAGTCGCCCACGGTTAGATTGCCGTCCCGCAGGCTGCCCGCGGCCAGCAGCATGATCAGCCCGGTGCTCACGCTCACCGTGTTGGCGGTAATGATGTCGAGAGCCTGCGTTACCAGGCGATCGGCCAGCATGGCGGTACGACGTTGCTCGTTCAGCCGCCGGAAACGGGCCACGGCTCGCGCTTCGGCGCCGGCAGCCTGCAGCGTCTGTACAGCCGCAAGGATATCGCCGATCGCTCCGGTGACCTGACTGCCGGCCTGGCTGCCCGCTGCACGGTAACGGCCCAGCGCGCCGCCGGCCCGCCGCGCCGCCGCCGTCACGATGATCAGGGGCACGAAGGCGACCAGGGCCATACGGGCGTTGATATGCAGCAGGATCAGGAACGCCGCCATCGCGAACAGTCCCTGCACCACAATCTCGTCGGTCCAATCCAGGTCGTCCTCGACCTGGTAGGCATCGTCACGAAACCGGCTGATCGTCTCGCCGATGGAATAGGGCAGGGCACCCGCCCCCAACCGGCTCAGGACCTGCCGCAGCAGATTGCGGCGCAGCAGCCCGCTCATGGTGAATCGCATGCTGATTTCGACGAAGCCGGCGACGAGCCATAGGGCCGCGCGCCCCACGGCGATCGCCGGCAGCAGCACGATCAGCCCCGTTGTGCCCAAGGGCAGGTGTGCTTGCCCGGTGAGCGTGTCAAAGAAGGCGCGGGCGATCAACCCCGGCAGGAGCGACAACAAGTTCATCACGCCCCATAGGCCCGCGTGGAGCAGGTAGATCCGGGGCGCGTAGCGGGCCATTTGCATCAGGTAGCGCCAGGTCGGCAACGGCTTCATATGGAAGACCTTTCTCTGGCGGTTTCCGGAGGCACCGATACTGGGGCGACCTCCCCGGCGGCAATCCGCAGCAACTCGGCAAAGCGCGAGGTGGGGTCGGCGGCGAGGGCGCGCCGCGGCCCATGCTCGCGCACCTGCCCGTCCTCCAACACGAGGATGTCGTCGGCGTAGGCGAGGGTAGCCGGCCGGTGCGCCACGATGATCCCGGTACGGCCCGCGATCAGCCGGCCCAGGGCGGTATGCACCAGCCGCTCCGTGGCCGGGTCGAGGCGCGAGGACGGCTCGTCCAGGATCACCAGGTCGGGGTCGCGCAGAAAGACGCGCGCGCAGGCCAATACCTGGGCCTGTCCGGCGGAAAGCCCGACGCCGCCGGACCCCAGCAGGGTATCCAGCCCGTGCGGCAGTTCGCGCCGCCAATCGCCCAGACCCAGGGTGTCCAGTACGGCAGTGATCCGCTCATCCGGCACCTCGTCGTCGAAGAGGGTCAGATTATCGCGTACGCCGGCGTTGAAGATATGCACCTCCTGGGTGACCAGGCCGATGCGCGAGCGCACC
>JAICHN010000222.1 GCA_025924845.1 Chloroflexota bacterium
CTGGCCGGTATCCCCCAGGAGTTGGTAGAGATGGCGCGGATCGAAGGGGCGGGGGCGCTGAGCATTGTCCGCCACATCAAACTGCCGCTCCTGTTACCGGTCCTGGTGCTGATGGTGGTTAGCGTGACCAGCTATGTATTGACCCTGATCACGGAACCATTTCTGCTGCAAAATACCCTATCGATATCGGCGGCCTTCACGCCCAATATGTGGGCCTACAACGTCAGCTTCCAATCCGGCTTCTTTAATCTGGCGGCGGCGGCGGCCATGCTGCTGTTGCTGATCGCCTCCGTCTTCTCCATCCTGTTTGTTTGGCTCTCCGGCATGTATCGTCTGCAAGAACGCGACTAGAAAGCGGAGGGATGGAGATGCAAACCTCGCAGGCGCCGAAGCCGGCCGCGACGATCAACTATCGTCTCCGCCGTCGCTTAATCAACCTCGCCGTAACCGTCGTGCTCGCCGCGCTCTGTTACTACTTCATCGCCCCGGTACTATGGCTGATCCTAGCGAGCATGAAGACCAAGACAGATGTCTTCGCTACCTCGCCGTTGTGGTTCGGCTCGTCGTTCCGCTTCTGGGACAATGTGACCCATGTGCTGGACTACAGTAACTCGATCTTCGTGACCTGGACCAAAAACTCGCTGCTCTACACGATCCCGAGCGTCGCCATCGTGATCGTGACCAGCGCGGCAGCCGGCTTCGGCATGGCCAAGTATCGATTCCGCGGTCGAACGGTGCTGCTGTTCGTGACGATCATCGCCCTGCTGGTCCCCTCCACCACCCTGGCCGTGCCGATCTATCTGGAAGGCTCGAAGCTCGGCATCGTGAATACACCGTGGGGGGTCATTCTGCCGACCAGCGCCAGCGCCTTCGGCGTCTGGCTCTGCTACAACTTCTTCAGCTTCCAGTTCAGTACGGAGATTATGCAGGCAGCGCGCATCGACGGGGCCAATGAATATCAGATCTTCGCTTTCATCGCCCTGCCCACCTCGCGCGGCATCCTGGCCACGGTGGCCATGCTCACCTTCGTCAGCAACTGGAACAACTTCTTTCTGCCTTTCCTGATGGAGGCGCGTGACGACCTGATGCCCCTTCCGGTGGGACTGGGAAACATGGCGGCCCAGACCGCGCTGGGCAGCCAGGCCAGTACCGCTGCCGGCTCGGCGATCAGCATCATGGATGTAATCACCGGCGCGTTCGTGATCGCTCTACCGGTGGCCATCCTGTTCGTCGCGGTCAGAAAGTACTGGGCGACGGGGCTGCTGGGCGGGAGCTTGCAGGGTCAGTAGGACGATCGAACTCATGCCGGCCACCATTGAAGGTCTGAGAAAGCAACGCGAGACGATAAGGCAGCGAACGCTTCAGAAGAGTTCCTCGGCCAACGCGACGATGATGCCCGCGGGGCCTCGCATGTAGCAGAGTCTGTACTTGTCCTCGTACTGGACCACCTCGCCGACGAGTTGGGCGCCGTTGGCGCGCAGGCGAGCGACAGTGTCGTCGACGCTTTCGACGGTAAACATGACGCTCCGGAGGCCCAGCGTGTTCGGGGGTGCGATCGCCGGTTCGAGGTCGACCAGTTTTGGATTGCAAAACTTGGTCAGCTCAAGCCGCCCGTGCCCATCTGGGGTCCGCATCATAACGATGTCGACTTGGACACTTTCGAGCCCGTTGACGCGGTCCACCCATGGGCCTTCAACCGCCATCTCACCTTCGAGCGTCATGCCGAGCACGGTGAAAAAAGCGATAGCGGCGGCAAGGTCGTCGACGACGACGCTGATATGGTCCAATCTCTTGATCGTCATGTCCCTACAATAGCAGAGGCCGTGCGCGCGGTCCAGGCCGACCGTTCTCGCGAGTTGAGCGTGGTTAGCCGAGGAAACGCAGGGAGATGAGGGCGCAGCCAAGCTGCAAGGGGACCCGCCGCGTCCTGGCGCTGATTGGCTCGAAGGCACTACCCCACATTTTCCAGGTGCGCCGGTCAGCAGCCTATCCCCAGCAAACAGCCACCTGACGGGTCGAGTCGCGCACCACCAGATGCGCCTGGTAGCGCGCCACCACGGGCGGCGCGTCGGCGGCGGGATCGGCGCCGGCCGCGAGGCGGATGCGCTTGAGCAACATGTGGGCCGCGACCATGGCCATTTCCTGGATAGGCAGAGCGACCGTGGTGAGGGCGGGACGCAGCAATTCGAACCAATCCGCGTTGCCGAAGCCGACCAGTGAGAGATCGTCCGGTACCCTGACCTCACATTGACTGAGCGCCTGCAGGGCGCCGATCACCAATTCGTTGCTGGTGGCGATAATCGCCGTCGCCCTGTGATCCTGGGCCAGCAAGGCTTTGGTGGCCAGCCGCGCCGCCTCGCGTCGATAGGGTCCGGACGCGATCAGGGACTCATCGCCCGACACTCCGGCCGAGGCGAGCGCCTGGCGATAGCCGTCAAGGCGAAGCCGCGACGTGCTGAAGTTGGTCGGGCCGGTCAATACGGCGATTCGCCGGTGACCGAGATCGAGCAGATGCTCGGTGCCCTGCCGGCCCGCGTCCACATCATCGATCAGCACCGCGTCGTCCACCGAATCGGCGCTATGGCGCACCAGTTCCACGACGGGAGGGACGGAGCGGCCGTTCAGCCGAACCGTACTCGGCTGCCGTTGAGGACTGGGCACCACCACCATGCCCGCCACCCGTTCCTCACGCAGCAAGCGACGCTGCGCCGCTTCCGCCGCCGCGTCATCGCTGGTCACGCAGAGGATCACCTGGTAGCCCGCCGCGGCCAACGTCGTCTGCACCAGGGTTGCCGCCGCGGCGTAATAATCGTTCAAGATGTCGGGCAAGATCAGTCCGACTACTTGCCGGCGCTGCGTCTTGAGGCTTCGCGCCAGGCCGTTGGGCTCGTAACCGAGTTCAGTCGCCCGCTCCAGGATGCGCTCGACCTGGGCACGGGTCGAGGCGCGCTTGAAATCGCGCCCGCTCAAGGCCCGTGATACGGTGGAGGTGGACAAGCCCAAGCTCCGCGACAACTCTTTCAACGTGCTTGCCATGAATTTCGCCGTGCCCTACATCTACTCACTGGTGGTAACGATTGCAGCCGTATGTTACCATGGGCGGGCGTCCCCTAGCATCTCCCGGCGCTGATCCCGGCCGTGTTATCCTCGTGGTGGACTCGGAACTCCGCGCAATCGTTCCCACAAAGGATGGGCGGCAGTCAACGTTCCCTACCCAAGCGTCATTGGAGGATGACATGGCTGTCAGAAAGGTCGACACGCATCAGCATTTCTGGAACCTGGAAACCGGTGAGTATCCCTGGCTCACGCCCGAAGCCGGGCCGCTGTTCCGCACCTACGAACCGGAAGAGTTAGAACCGCAACTCCGCGCCGCCGGCATTGACGCCACGGTGCTGGTGCAGGCGGCAGACTCATACGAGGATACCGACGCCATGCTGCGGCAGGCCGAGCGCTATCCCTGGATCGGGGCGGTGATCGGCTGGGTGCCCCTCCTGAGACCGACTGAAGCGGCGGCGGCACTCGATCGTTATATGGGGCACGCCAAGTTTCGCGGCATCCGCCACCTGATTCACGACGAGTCTGATCCCAACTGGGTGCTGCAAGACCAGGTCCTGGAAGGGCTCCAGGCACTCGCCGATCGTAAACTGATCTTCGAGGTGGTCGCCGTCTTCCCCAACCACCTCAAGCATGTGCCGACCCTGGCCCAGCGCTTCCCCGATTTGACCCTGGTGATCGATCATCTCGCCAAGCCGCCGATCAAGGCCGGCGTCATGGAACCGTGGGCCACCCAACTGGCCGAGGCCGCGCGGTACCCCAATGTCCATGCCAAAATCTCCGGCCTCAACACGGCCGCCGATCCGGAGCACTGGTCCGCGGACGATCTCAAACCGTACATCGATCACGCGATCAACGTCTTCGGGGTCGATCGCCTGATGTTCGGCAGCGACTGGCCGGTCTGCCTGCTCGCCGGCGACTACGCACGCGTGTGGGCCGAGACGAATCGCGCCCTGGCCGAGCACTCCACCGATCAGATCGCGGCGATCCTGGGCGGCACGGCCGAGCGTGTCTACAAACTCTGAGGGGAAGGGACCATGCAACGCTGCGCGCAACTGATCGGGATCAAGGCCGACCAGATCGCCGAGTACGAACGACTTCATGCGGCGGTCTGGCCCGAAGTACTGGCGACCATACGGGCCTGCAACATCCGGAACTATTCCATTTTCCGTCACGACACGACCCTGTTCGCCTACTTTGAATATGTGGGTCAGGATTTCGCAGGCGACATGGCGCGGATGGCAGCCGATCCCAAGACACAGGAGTGGTGGGCCATCTGCAAGCCGATGCAGCAACCGTTGGCGACCAACCAGGCCGACGAGTGGTGGACCACGATCGGCGAGGTGTTCCATACCGATTGATCGGCCGGCGCCATAAGCCTGCCCCTGCACCGCCCGGCGGCTTGGTTCTAAGGCCGGCCCAGATGCCGGCGAGGAGTAAGATTCAGTGTCGTTTGAGATCGAACGTTATCGGATAACCCGCTTCCAGTTTCCCCGGTCTCGGGTTATCGGCGACTCGCAAGTGCGCATCGATACGCATTACATCGGCACCATTGAACTGTTCAGCCGAAATGGTCACGTCGGGTTGGGATTCTTCGGCGCCCTGCTGGCGCCGCTGCCGCCTCTGGCGGAACTGGAGCGCGTCTTCGCGACCGAGGCATGGCAGGGACTGGAAGGGCAGAATCCATTCGTCCTGTTGCAGCGGCTGACCCGCCCGCGCGGCGGTAATATCCGCGCGGCATTCTACGGCCATGCCATAAATCAGGCCCTATGGGATCTCCAGGGTAAGGAGTCCGGGCTGCCGCTCTACCGCCTGCTGGGCGGTACCTCGGGCACGGTGCGCGCCTACGCGAGCGGCCTCGACTATCATCTGTCACTTGAGGAGACCAGCGCCTTCTTCGCGCGCGCCGCGGCACGAGGATTTACGGCCTTCAAGGTCAAGGTCGGCAATCCTGACCTTGCCTGGGATCTGGAGCGTCTTCGGGCCATCGCCGCCGCGGTTGGTCCCGAGGCGACTTTCATGGTCGATGCCAACGAGGCATGGTCGCCGAAGGAGGCGATCCGGCGAGCCTATGCCTATCGTGAGGCCGGAATCAACATCTACTGGATTGAAGACCCCTGCCTGCGCGATGACTTCGCCGGCCTTGCCCTGGTCAGGCAGGAGGTTCCGTTCTCGCATATCAACAGCGGCGAATATCTTGATTTGCACGGCAAACGCCTGCTGATGGAGCACCGGGCGGTCGACATCGTCAATCTGCATGGGCAGATCAGCGACAGTCTGCATGCCGCGTGGCTGGCGGCGGAGTATGGTATTCCGGTGTCCCTCGGCAATACGCCCTTCGAGCTTGGCGTGCATCTCGCCGCGGCGCTGCCTAACGCGGAATGGATGGAGTACTCGTTCCAGGACTACGAACAACTGCTCGTCGAACCGGTCGTGTTTAAGGACGGCTTCGCGTTTGCGCCGGAGCGGCCGGGGCACGGCCTGGCTCTGGCCGAGGATGCACGAGCCAGGTACGCCCATCCCGAGGCATAATCCCTGTATCGTTGAGGTCATTAACAGGCTGGGGGGCGCACGCGCCATGTCGAAAATCGTCAGAGCCGAAGCGTATCTGTGTGACATCGCCGTTGAAACAAAGCGAACGGACGCTATCCAGGCCTTCGTGAAACAGGAAACGATCTTTGTCGAGATCGAAACCGACGACGGCATCACGGGGACCGGATATTCCTACACGATAGGCACGGGCGGGCGCGCGGTGCTCCAACTCTTGCGCACCGACCTCATTGACCTGCTGCTGGGTGAGGATGCGCGGCAGGTCGAGGGGCTCTGGCAGAAGCTGTTCTGGGCGACCCATGCCACGGCGGTCGGAGCAATCACCAGCCTGGCATTGGCCGCCGTCGATACCGCCCTGTGGGACATCCGTTGTCTCGCGGCGGGTCAGCCGCTCTGGATGATCGCGGGCGGGGCACGGCCGCGCGTGCCGCTCTACGATACGGAGGGCGGCTGGCTGCATCTCTCGACCGAGCAGTTGGTGGCGGGGGCGCTGCATTCCAAGGCCCAGGGCTGGCCCGGCGTGAAGCTGAAGGTGGGCAAACCGCATTTGGCCGAGGACGCGGAGCGGCTGGCCGCCGTGCGAGCGGCGGTGGGGCCGCACATGCATCTCATGGTGGACGCGAACCAGTCGATGACCGGTGCCCAGGCCAGGCGCTGGGCGCACATGTTGGAGCAGGCGGATGTCTACTGGTTCGAGGAACCACTGCCCGCCGAGGATCTGACCGGCCACGCACAACTCGCCGCCTCGACCAGCGTGCCGATCGCCGTGGGTGAGAGCATCTATTCGCTCAGCCACTTTCGCGAATACCTGGCGGCGGGCGCGGCAAGCATCATTCAGGTGGACGCGGCGCGCATCGGCGGTATCACTCCCTGGCTGAAGACAGCGCATCTGGCCGAGGCATTCAATGTGAAGGTGGCGCCGCATTTTCTCATGGAACTGCACGTCAGCCTGACGGCGGCGGTTCCGAACGGGCTTTATGTCGAGTACATCCCGCAACTCCGGGCAGTGATGACGCGCGAGGTAGTAATCGAGAACGGCCACGCCCTGGCGCCCACCGAGCCGGGATTGGGCATTGCCTGGGATCGGGAGGCGATTAAACGCCTGCGGTCCGCCTGAGGGTACGACACCGCCTCCACACCGCTCAGGTACACCTGCCGTGCCGACTTGCCGGGGCGCTGTGATCGCCGACCTGCGAATGAATTCGCATGGCACGGACGGTGACGCATGAATGCGGGTAGCGGGCGTTCGCTCATTCATGCGCCGTACGGTCTTCCAGGCGCATTCATTCGCGGGACCGCATGGCACAATTGGTCGGTGCGCCCGTCTTGCCGGATCGGCGCCAAAGCCGCCGCGCAGCCTGCTATGCTGGAGGCCGTGGGTCGTGCTCGTCGGCCAAGGCGGGGGCTCCTCCCAGCCAGTGTCACGGCTCGGTGCGTCGCGGTCGCTCGGCACTCAGGGGAGTGGTAATGGCGGAACAGGTCATCAGTACCCCGACACGCGTGGGTTTAGTCGGCCGTGCCCGCGCCTACGCGCACGGCTTCACGGGGATGACCGCCAACGCGCGCCGGCTGCTGACCGCCTCCACCTGCCTCTGGGTGGGCGTCGGCATTTTCGGCGTGCTGTTCAACCTCTACCTGATCGGCCTCGGCTACAGTGTGGCCTTCATCGGTCTGCTGGGCGCGCTCTCGACCGTGGGGCAAGCGGCGGTCTCGCTGGTGCTCGGTCCTCTCTTGCGGGCCTGGCCCGCGCGCACCGTGATGGCCGGAGCGACGGCGTTGCTCACCGTCACCATGACGGCATCGGCCATCTTCACGCAAGCGATACCGCTGGCCGTGCTCACCCTCCTGCAGGGCGCCGCCTTCTCCACCGCGATCATCCCGTCCTCGCCGTTCATCATGGAGCAGGCGACGGTGGAGCGCCGGCCACATCTCTTCTCGGCCTACATGGCATCGACCAGTCTCGGCTCGATGGTCGGCTCACTGATCAGCGGCCTGCTGCCCGCAATCGCCGGCATGCTTTCCGTACTGCGCGGTCACGTGGTAATCCAGGATCGCCTCGGCTTGTTGCTGGGCGCCGTAATCACCGCCATGGGCGTCTGGTCGCTCGGGCGGATCACGGGCGAACGCGTCGAGCCGGACAGCGCGGGCGATACACCGCCGATCGCGGAGAGCGGTCCGGTGGACGAGGACGAGCGGCGCGGCGACGTATTGGCCATGATGGCGGCGACCGCGTGTATCGCGCTCTCGCTCGGCGCGGTATACCCGCTTTTCAACGTCTATTTCGCCACCGTTCACCACGCAAGCACGGCCTCTATCGGCATTCTCTACGCGGCATCGGGGATGTTCTGTACGGCGGGGGCGATGCTGGGGCCGCTGGCCGGGCGATGGGGGGCCCTAAGGGGGCTGGTGGCCTTTCGGGCGCAAAGCGCCCCTCTGCTGTTGCTCTTCTGGCTCCATCCAGGATCGGCCATCGCGTTCGCGGCCTATATCGGCCGCAATATCCTTGGCCAGATCACCGGCACGCTGGAGAACAACTTCACCATGGAGCGCGTGCCCGCGACGCTGCGGGCGGCGGTCGCCAACTGGCGCACCTTTGCCTTCAACGTCGGCTGGACGGCGGGATCCCTGGCCGGAGGCGCGCTGGTGGCGCGCTACGGCTTCGACCCGGTCTTCGTGGCAAGCGCGGTCCTGACCATGGTCGGCACCTTTACCTGGTACCACCGCTTCGCGGGCCGGCGTTTACTGCCGCGCTTCCCGCTACGGGTCACCGACAAGAACGATGACGATCATTTAGGTGATCCCCGTTGAATCACATCCCTTTTATTCCCACAGTCGCGAGAAACGCAGCTATCTCGATATCCGGACCGGAGGCCGCGATGCCGCAGGGAAGACACCCACGCTCCGAGCGTGGTATGCTGGATAGCTGGATAGCTAAGTAGCACTGGAGATATACTGATGAGCACCGCGTCGGAGCGTAAGGTGCAGACCAACCTCAAGCTGACCTCCGAGCGCGCCGCGGCCCTC
>JAICHN010000223.1 GCA_025924845.1 Chloroflexota bacterium
ACGCGCCCGATATATTCGTCGCGTTGCGAGAGGCGCGCCGCCAGGGCGTCTTTCACCCAGGCGTATCCTTCGGGTTCCAGGTAACGAAACGCCGTGTCCTCCAACTCCCATTTAATCGCGGCCATGCCAAGTCTGCCCGCCAGCGGCGCGTAGATCTCCCGCGTCTCCAGAGCCACCCGTTGCTGCTTGGCTTGGGGAAGGGCGTCCAGTGTTCGCATGTTATGTAAACGATCCGCCAGCTTGACCAATACTACTCGCGGATCCTCGGCCATGGCAAGAAACATCTTCTTGATGTTTTCCGCCTGTTGCTTGACGGCACGTTCCCGACCCTTTTTCTGGTCTTCGGAGGATGCGGCCTGCTGATCCGCCCAGTTACGCTGCCGGCGGCCAAGCTCCTCAAATTTGGTTACCCCATCCACGATGTGCGCCACGGCGGGCCCGAATCGTTCCCGTAGCTCGGGCAGCCCAACTTGCGTATCCTCAACCACGTCATGCAGCAATGCCGAAATTATGGTGATGGCGTCAAGCCGCATCTCGGCTACGATCATTGCCGCGGCCAGAGGATGCTGTACATACGGCTCGCCCGAGCGCCGGAACATGCCCGCGTGCGCCATCTCAGCCACGTTATAGGCTTGCGCGATCAGCTCCAGCGCGGGCGCGGGCAAGTAGCTCTCGGCGCAGGCGAGTAGATCCGCCAGGGTCGGCGCGGCAGTGGGCGATGGGGCGCCAGGTTGGGGGTGCGACACGGTCATACCTCGAAACGGTGGACGTTTCGCCTTATTATACCCTGTTGCGCCGCCTCGTGCCCGAGTTTTGCCTGCCTACTCCGGCTACGCTAGGCCCGTATTGAGATCATAACCATAGGCGGGCTCGAACATGAGGTCCTTAACGCTTAGTTGGAGCGTTCGGCGGCCGTCCCAATCATTCGCCTCTAGGCTGAACACAACGTCCATTTCCATGTTACGACGCAGATGCCGGATCAGATCGCCGCCCCGGAAGAGCATTGCGGGCAAGCGGTGACTGCCCTTTCCGACCACGAGGCGTAGATGATGGTTGCCCACGCCGCGGAACTCGTACAGGTTCAGACGCCGGCACAGAAACACCGGCAAGGGATTGCCCGCCCCAAACGGTTCCAGCACCTGCAATTCCTCGTATAGGGACCAGGTGAGATCGCGCGCTGAAACTTCGGCGTCGATACGGAGCACCGGTTGAACATCATCCTCGCTTAACAATTGCTCCGCTCGTCTTTGCAGGCTCTCGATAAGCGGCTCGACTCGTACCGGATCAACCGTAAACCCTGCCGCCATCTCATGGCCTCCGAAGCGATTGAGCAGGCGTGCATTGGCGCGCAGAGCAGCAAGCATATCAAAGGCAGGGGTGCCCCTCCCCGATCCCCTGACTTCGTCGCCCACTTCCGACAAAACTACCGCGGGCCTCCCGAATTCCTCGACCAACTTCCCGGTCAGGAGACCCATGACGCTTAAAGCCCACGGTTCGATGCGTGCCACGATAAGACGTTGGCTCTGAGCCAAGCCGTCGATATCGAGTTGACTATGCACGGCATCGAGCGCCCGCTGAGTCAACACCTGCCGCCCGACGTGCTTCTCCTGTAAACGGTGGGCCAGTAGGTCCGCCGCCTCGCCGTCCCGTGTCATCAACACATCGTACCCCAGAGAGCCACGATCATCCTGACCCGCCGCGTTCAAACGGGGACAGAGTCGGTAGCTCACATCGGTGGAGGTAAGCGAACCAAGATGTAGACCGCTGCGCGCTACCAGCGCCTGCAGTCCCGGGCGATTTGTTTGGTTCAGGATGCGCATACCATTCCACACGAGCAGCCGATTCTCATCAAGCAGGGGCACCATATCGGCGATCGTGCCAACCGCGACAAGGTCAAGCAACACCCGATCGCTACCGGCGTTAGCACCCACCGCGCTCAACAGGGCCTGCGCTGTTTTGTAAGCTACACCCACCCCCGCCAGGTTCTTGTTGGGGTAGGAACAATCCGGCTGCCGAGGATTGACGATGGCGTGGGCTTCGGGCAAACATTCGGGTGGGCGATGATGATCCGTAATGATCAGATCGAGACCGTTTTCTCTGGCGGCCGACGCGCCGCCCGCGTCGCTGATCCCGCAATCCGCCGTCACCACGAGATGTACGCCTCGAGCCGCCAGGTCTTTGAGCGTCTGACCATCCAGATTGGTTCCTCTGCTCGCACCGGTTAAAAAGGACGAGTCCGAGGTGATCCCGGCCATTTCGCAGGCATGGGCCAGGACCGCGACAGCCGCGATGCCGTCAACATCCAGGTCACCGAATAGGGCGACCAGCTCCCGGTCCTTTCTCGCCCTGAGCAGACGCTCAATGGCGGCGTCCATGTCGCGTAGCAGGAAAGGGTCGTGAGTTTGCCCCCGTTGCGGGGCAAGAAAGGTGGGTGCCTTTCGCGCGTCGATCCCGCGATTATGCAATAGCTGTGCCACTGGGGGCGACAGGCCGCCCGTCGCCTGCTCCAAAGCCGGCGGCGGCTCGCCTAGCGCTTGCAAATTGCACCATGTTGAGCGCGTCGCGCGCACCTGATTTTCTCCTCGCACCCGACGAGCCGCGTTCCCAGTGAGCGAATGTGAAACTACCTACCACGCCGCCACAACAGCGAACCACTTGATCCGCCCTCACTAGGCGCATTGTACGCCCCTCATACTAAGGCCGCAACAGCGGCATTATGCGTGCATCGGAGTGGTATAATTCCGGCGACAGGGAGAAAACAGCGATGGCCATTGAAGACAACCGGCAGCGCGCAGACCTGGAGGCAACCGCGGCAGAGGTACGGGAATTAACCAACCGTCTCCGCATGGTGCAAGGAGAAGTACGAAAACTGGGCTTCATTGCGCGTGCCTTCGTGGAAAGGGACATCTCCAGCTCGACCGGTCGTAGTCTCGCGGACTGGGCCAATGCCGCCGACGCCCTGGGCAAGGTGCTTGCCGCCGCCGCGTCGGATCCGCAACGCCAAGCTGCCGCCGGAGCACTCGTGGCAGCCGAACGCCCACGCCTGGCCACCCTGCGAGCCTATTTGGAGCGTGCCCCCGAAAAGGTGAACAAGGTTCCAGGCGCCGTGTTAAAGCCCGCGCAACGGATCCAGTTCCTGAACGAAATGAGCGATCAGGTGGCGGCCGTGCAATCGTTGGAACAGCACCTCGCCCGCGTCGCGGCGAGTCTGCCCAACGCGGACTGACTCGCCACCTCGTGCGCCAGGATGCCGGCTATTGGGTGGCGTGGTCGAAGGTCACTGGGGTCGGCGCCGCGCGTCTCAAACGTCTGTGGGAACACTTTGGGGATCTTGAAGCGGCGTGGTGCGCTTCAGAGAGCGCGTTACTACGCGCCGGACTTGATAGCCGGGCCGCCGCTGCCGCAATCGCCGAACGGGGCTCGCTCAATCCTGCTGCGGAGCGTGAACGCCTGGCCCAAGCGAATGTTGCCCTGTTTACCATTGATGATGCAAGCTATCCCGCCCTACTGCGGCGCGGTGAAGGCGCTCCAGCCTGTCTTTATGTGCGAGGCACCCTCCTGCCCGAGGATGAGCTGTCCATTGCCGTGGTGGGAAACCGAGCGCTCACCAACTACGGTAGGCAGGTTACCCAACAACTGACCACCGACCTTGCACGCCATGGCCTGACCATCATAAGCGGCCTGGCTCGCGGTGTTGACGCCGTGGCCCACCGAGCAGCCATAGACGCCGGCGCCAGAACCATTGCCGTCCTTGGCTGTGGGGTCGACGTCGCCTACCCACCCGAGCATCGATCCCTGGCGGTGGACGTTGCGTCTCACGGCGCGGTGATCTCCGAATTCCCCCTCGGCGCCAAACCGGATGCGCAAAATTTCCCCATGCGCAACCGTATCATCGCCGGCATGAGTCTGGGCACGCTGGTGACCGAGGCGGGAAAATCGAGCGGCGCCTTGATAACTGCTTCGAATGCTCTTGAGTGGAATCGCGAGGTCTTCGCGGTGCCGGGAAGTATCTACGCGCCGCGTTGCGAAGGGACAAATCGGCTGATCGCCAGGGGTGAAGCAAAGTTGGTCTGCGCGGTCGGCGACATTCTCGAAGAATTGAAAGTAGCCCTGGTTCCTCAACAGCTGGCGATGGATTCGCTGCTCGCGCACGATCAAACCGAAGGCCGTCTCCTCGACCACCTCGGTCAGGAACCGGTTCATGTGGATGCTCTTACCCGCCTCACCTCCCTCCCGGTCAGCGTTGTGACGAGTACGTTAACCATGCTCGAACTGCGCGGACTGGTGCGCCAGGTGAGCACCATGCAGTTCGTCCGGGCTCGCTAACCCAGAAATGTGGGGGTTGGCGAGGCGGTTACTTCATCGGTAGCTCCACCCACAACGGTTGGACCGCCCGGCGTCGCCGTGTCAACGCCGCTGACCGCTGTCGGTGACTCCGGAGAGGGCGTCAGTGCCGGTGCAATCGGTGTTTCGGTGTCACTCGGGACCTGCACGACGGTGGGTGATTCGGCCGGGATTTCAGTGAATGGCGTACTGGTGTCGGTTGGAAATACCGGCACCGGCGTTGGCGTACTCGTTGGGATAAAGGTGTCGGTCGGCAAGACTACCGCCGTGTTGGTCGGCAGGGATGTCACCGTATCGGTGGGAATGGCCGTAGGCACGAAGGTTGAGGTGCTGGTAGGCGTGCTGGTCCAGACGGGCGTTTTGGTAGCGGTCGGGGTGTGCGTGGCGGTCGACGTTTTCGTGACCGTAGGCGTCTTGGTCACGGTGGGGGTGGCCGTGTGCGTGGGCGTGTGGGTAGCAGTGTTCGTCACCGTCGGCGTGTCAGTGGGCAGCGGCGTTTCGGTGTCGGTCACCGTCGGAGTCGCCGGAACGCGCGTAGGGGTGAATTGCGCCGACTGCGTTACCAGGGGCAGGCGCGTATTGAGCGGCGTGGCTGTTCTGGTCCGGGTTACCGTCCTCGTGCTCGTGTGCGTGGCGGTGTGCCGCGTCGGCGCGACGACTACGTGGCGCGTAGCACTTGGACGTGGGGTACTGCTTGGCGATGCGGTGGGGCTAAGCGTTGGTGAAGGGTCGCTCGCCCCCGCGCCGCCAAACGGCAAACTGCCGCCATTGCCGATGATAGCCAGGGCAAGGACGATGCCCAGCGCGATGATCGCACCAGCCAATATGCCCACGAGAATGGAGCGTCGACCTTTCCCCTCGCTTGACCCGGCCGCGGCTGGGCTGCCCACCGCGGGCGGCTGAATTGGTGGGCTGCCCACCGCGATAGTAGGCATAACCCGCGTCGACCCTGCTCCCACCAGAGCTCCCGTGACGGCGGGTGGTCTTGGCGGTACGGGTGGAGGAAGCGCCGTCGTAACGGGCGCGGAGCCGGCTGGTGGCGGCGCCACTGGACCGATCGGAGCGACGCGGGTTCGCCCACCGGCCTGGCCTAGCACGCCGCGTAGTGCCTGCGCCAGGGAAGCGGCATCGGCGAACCGCTCGGTGGGACTTTTGGCGAGCAGGCGGAGGACTATGGTTTCCAGAGCAGGCGGGATAGCACGATTGAACTGTCGCGGCAGCGGCGGCGCGTTCTGCACGTGTTGCATGGCGACGGCAATCGGGTTTTCGGCATCGAATGGTAGGCGGCCGGTCAGCATCTCAAAGAGCGTGACGCCGAGGGAGTAGAGGTCGGCCCGTGGCCCCGCGTCCTGGCCGCGCGCCTGCTCCGGGGACAAGTAATGTACCGATCCCAGTACAGTGCCGGTCTGAGTGAGAGCGGTGGCGGCGGTGCGACGCGCTATGCCGAAGTCGGCCACCTTCACCACGCCGTCAACGGTCAGCAAGATATTCTGCGGCTTGATGTCTCTATGGATCAGACCGCGGGCATGGGCGGCGCTGAGCGCCGCGCACACTTCAATCGAGATCCGTATGGCCTCGGGCACCGAAAATGGCCCGGACGCCTGAATCGCCTCCTTCACGGTCTGGCCATCCACCAGTTCCATAACGATGTAATGGAAGGTGCCGTCCTGACCTACATCGAACACTCCCACTACGTTGGGATGGGAGAGGCTGGCGGCGTGCCGTGCTTCTTGTTCAAATCGGCGCAGGAAGTCGGCATCGTTGGTAAACTGAGCCGGCAGCACCTTAACGGCGACGCGCCGACCCAGTCTCAGGTCTTCGGCTTCATGCACGCGCGCCATGCCGCCCTCGCCAAGGACACGGATCAGGCGGTAGCGGCCACTCAATATCTGTTCGTTCACGCCCTCCAAGGTAACATGGTCGTCGCCCTCCGCGAAAATGGCTGTGGACGACCGGTGACCGGGGATTCCCGAATGGTCCTGGTCCCGCCCGTAACCATCGAATGACGCCATACGTTGACACGATCGTAGCGTCGGCTTCGGCGGCGCGCCGAAGGGAACGGATTGTCCGTTTCCATCCCCTGCTTCCGCCCCAGGGACGAGCAGCTTGGCTTACCATAGGGACTGTAAGTCTTCAGAGGAATACCAGACCACCCCGGAGCATTGCCGTGAGTCTGTACGTATGATCTTTCCCACCCTGGAATTCGCCACCTTCTTCACCTTCGTACTTCCCGTATCCTGGGCATTGATGCCATGGCCGCGATTTTGGAAGCCATTCCTGATCCTGGCCAGCTATGTCTTCTATGGCAGCGCCGATCCCCGGTTCGTATTGCTGCTGGCTGGTTGCACGCTGTGGAATCAGGGGAACGCGCTCCTTCTGGCGCGCGTCCCGCGTGGCGAAAAAACGGCCAGGTGGATCTTGACTGCCGCCATCGCCGGGGACCTGGGCCTGCTCGGCTGGTTCAAGTACTACGGCTTCTTCGTCGGGAGCATGGCCGACCTCGCCGCGCGCTTCGGCTTTGTCCTACCCATACCGCTCCTGCAATTGGCGCTGCCAATCGGCATTTCCTTTTTTACGTTCCAGGCGATGTCATACATAATCGACGTCTATCGGGGTGATTGCGCCCCGGTACGGATGATCGATTTCGCCCTGTATCTCAGCTTCTTTCCTCATCTAATCGCCGGCCCGATAGTAAGAGTCAGCGAACTGGTACCTCAATTTTCGTCGCCGCGCGATCCTCGGCGCATCGAAGCCGTTCGCGCCTTTGGCCTGATCGCCGGGGGTCTGCTCAAGAAGGTGCTGCTGGCCGATCCGATCTCAACCCAATTAGTCGACCCGGTGTTCGGCTCGCCGCTCCTTCACTCGCGAACGGACGTTATCGTAGCCATGTATGCCTACGCGGTGCAGATCTACTGCGATTTCTCTGCCTATTCCGACATGGCTATCGGCCTCGCCCTCTTACTCGGCTTTCAATTTCCCCAGAACTTCGATCGACCGTACACGGCGGTGTCACTTCAGGACTTCTGGCGGCGCTGGCACATGAGCCTTTCGCGCTGGCTGCGCGACTATCTCTACATCAGCCTCGGCGGTAATCGTCGTGGCCGACGCCGCACCTACGTGAACCTCATGGCCACCATGCTGCTGGGCGGGCTCTGGCATGGCGCCGCCTGGAAGTTTGCCTTCTGGGGTGGATTGCACGGGACCGGCCTGGCTGCCGAACGCTGGTGGGATGAGCGGCGGGGCTCCAGAGTCATTCATCGTCCCTGGCTGAGGAGACTGCTCACCTTCCACTTCGTCTGCTTCACCTGGCTCTTTTTCCGAGCCGACAACGTGAGCGATGTCGGCGAACTGGCACGACGCCTCTTTCAGAACGGGGGCGAAACGGCGCTTACTCCGGAGGTCGCGCTCGCCGTCGTCGCCGGCCTGGCTATTCAGTTCTTTCCTACCGAACCGCTGCACCTGGCGCGAAGCCTATTCGCGCGGGGTGGTCCCGTGTTACAGGGACTCGGGGTAGCGGCGGTCCTCGTGATCACCGGCGTTCTCGTCACTGGACCAGGAGTTGCTCCGTTCATTTACTATCGCTTCTAAACTCCGCCAAGGATCGTGCATGTCTTTATTGATTAACCTCGACCAACCCGCATCCGTCGAAGCCCCGTCGCCGGCACGCCCCCGTGACCTTCCGCCAGTGCCCACCACGCGGCACCTGACCCGTATCACCGAGGACTCGCCGACCAGCAGCATACGGAACGTGTTGTTCGCACTGGCCATCGGCATTACCCTGTCCACGTTATTGGGCGCTCGCGGTATCGTACACGCAGGCAAAGGTATGGACGATGGGCCGGCGCGCACCGTCACGCTGTCGGTTGGCGATGCCGCGCTTAATCTGGCCACTGCCTTGCACGTGTCCTGGCCGTGGGACCGGGCAGAGGAGGCTTTGGGACGCGCTTCACAGCCCGCCGTACCGCCGCTTTTGGCCATGGGACCGGACTTCGGAAGTCCTACATCTCTAGGCACGGTTGCGCCGACCGCTCCTCTCAACCGGGGCGGCCTGGCGATGCTTCCCGCAGGTACGGCGACGCCCTCGGCTACGCCTGTTCGCCGAGCCACCCGGACTGCCACGGCCACCGCGCACGCCGGGCAGATGAAGTCGAGCCGTCGCGGCCCTTCGAGCGGACCCACTTTTTATCCGCAGCACCCTACCTCTACCGCGACCCCAACCGCCCACGCCCCACGGCATACGCCAACCGCCAAACCTACAAAGCGGCTACACGCGGGTCCG
>JAICHN010000224.1 GCA_025924845.1 Chloroflexota bacterium
CCCACCGGATGAGTGCCAAAGTCGGCCCCGTACTTATCGACCGCTTCCTTGGGGACGAGGAAGTTGCCCGTATAGGCCAGAGTAAAGGGGAACGAGGAGAGCGACTGGGCCAGGGTAAATCGCACCGTATACTTGTTGACGGCGTGCACCCCGGAGACGTGCGTTGCCTTTCCCGCCACATAGGCGGCGGCGCCCGCAATCACCAAGTCATCACCCTGGAAGGGCGAGGGGCCGGGCTTGAGTTTCGGATTGAGTGTCCGCTCTATGGTGTAGACCACGTCCTGGGCGGTCACTTCGCGCGGCGTAAAGCCCGGTCCATTAAACCGAACCCCGTGTTTGAGATGAATGGTAAAGACCTTTTCGTGGTCCGAGACCACAGGGAGACCGCTCGCGATATCCGGCGTGAGTACGCCCTTCACGTTGATTCGATAGAGTCCGCTGAACAGCGCGCCGGTAGTAATGCCGTTGTCCGGCGGATTGATCGATTGAGCGGGATCGAACGTGGCGGCATCGACGCTGTAAGCGACAGTGATCGTTCCTCCCCCTGCCGCCGCATGAGTCGTACCCGCGCCTGCTTGCCCCGTGCCCAGGGTGAGAAGAGGAATGGCGAATACGGTCACGGCACCGAGGCGGGCAGCGAGTTGACGGATACCTGGATGGTTCACGGCACTCCTTTCCTGGGGTCGTCCCACGGCCCCCTTGCTTCATTCCGGTCGCAACCGTCCTGGGTCTGAATATCTCAACTATCTTGATTGAATAGCCAGAGTATAACAGAGCGGCGGAGCGCCCTGTGGCTGCCCATGCGGCAGACAAGCGCGCGGGCGCCGCATCTGATATGCGGCGCCCGCTCGCTTGTGTGGGTTCTTACTTCGATCCTCTTATTGAGCAATTCCCCGAGTGCTGTCTAACCGGTGACGCGCTCCGTCGACGTCCGATTGCTCGGCCAGGAACACGCCGCCCGTACTCTGAAGCACCGCTCCGTAGCTGCCTGCCGGTAGACCGGGCACGTCGTTGACGAAAAGGACGGTGTCACTATTGGGGGCCAGAGTGTAACTCTGGGTGACCGTGACCCCGGTGTAGGAGTAGAAGACGGCATGTACGCCGACTGCCTTCAGACCGGGATTGAACAGGAACAACCGCGACTGCACCCCGGGTGCCGTGCTGCCGGAGGGGAAAGCCCAGGATGTTCCGCCGCCGTTCCCGCCCAGAATCACGCTACCCGAGGGCGCCAGACCGAGGTTGGCGGGACCCAGATAGTAGGGACGCTCCACCACTACGGGAACGTTGCTGGTCAGCGTGGTGGCGACCTGCGCTTTAGCCAACACATCGTTCAGTTTGATGTTGCCTCGATGCAGGGGATCCACGATGATCGTCTTACTTCCCACGGGGCGGCCCTTGTGATCGAAGAACGTCGCGGTTACCGCCGCCGGCGCGGCCTGATTGGGATTCAGGATGGTGAAGAAGGTTTGTTGATTCGGACCGCTTTCGCCCTGGGCGAACATCCACACGGTAGAATCGGAGGTAACGCCGATCTTATCGTGCGCGCCACGCCCACTCAAGCCGAAGCGCATAGCCCGCTCCACCACCACCGGTTGATCCGATGTGACGATGGTGCTGATCGATTGCTTTGGCATGTAGTCGCCGGCATCGATCTCGATATTGGAGTTCGGTTGCATCACAAAGCGCACTTCACGCGCCGGCTTGTTGTTGAAGGGGAGAAAACGTACGTCGATCGTGGCATCGGTCGAGTTCGGGTTCATGACGTGGAGGAACTCGCGGAAGCTGCCGTTGGTATACCCTTCCGCCAGGTACCAGGTGCGCGAGGCGCCGGCCGCGCCAAGGGCCGTGCTGGAATCGCCGTTGGCGTAGGTAATGGTGCTGGCCGCGCTAATCCGCCGATCGGCCTCTAGAATAGTGGATATTTGCCGCCCAGATCCCGCGACCAAGGCCAGTCCAACACTCTGCTGGTGGTGGGCGGGGATCGTCACCTGATAGGTTTGCGTCGGCCCTACCTGGTACAGGAACGTCATCTTGACGGTCGCTTCCGAATCGGTTGGATTGAGCATGGCGATCGTAGTGCTGGTCGTTCCCGTGGTATCGCCGTTCGGGAAATACCACCGCGTGGCTACGGCCAGATGCGCCGTCGCAGTCACATGGGCGCCTGCTCTACTGCTCGTGCCCACCGCGTCTACCGAATTGGTCCCGTTTATCACCGAAGACGGTACGGTAAAGGAGGCGCTAAAGTCGCCGTGGCTGTTCGCCACCACGGTGTTGGGATTGGTCGCCAGGGCGGCGCCGTTGAGCGAGAGCACCACCTGTTCGCCGGGAGCAAAGCCGAACCCGCGCACGGCAAGCGTTGCGCCGGGCGCCAGGGTGGTTGTGGATAGCGAGAGACGCGGCGTAAGCGCCGCCACGTGGACGGCGAGACTACTTACCTTGGTGCCGCCTACCGCCGCTTCCAGGGAGTAGGCGCCCGCCGCCACGTTCGCCGGAAGCGTCACGCCCGCCGGGCCAAGCGCGCCGGTGCCGGAGACCTTTATGGTCGCCAACGTGATCGTCGTGCCGGCATTCACCAGCCTGATCGTCACCTGCGCTCCGGCCGCGAAGTGACTCCCCGCCAGGGTGGCGATTCCGCCCGGCGTCAGCAGGAACGAGCCGCCGGGCCCGGGCACGCCGCCCAGGATGCTGAGAATCGGCTTGGACGGCGGGGGCGCCTGCACGGTAAGCGGCGAGTCCGCTGACCGGCCGCTGGTCTGGCCGAAGGCAATCAGCTTGTATGTGCCGTCAGGCACCAGGGTGGGAATGACCAGCCTGTCAATGGAGAATGCGCCGCTGGTTCCGGCCACGCCTACGCCAACACTCAGGGCCGAGATTTTCCCGCCTCGCAACTGAAGAGTGATGGTCTCGCCGGGGATGAAGCCGTTTCCCGATACGCTTACCGTACCGCCTGCCTTGATTGACTGGTCACCCAGTTTCAGCGTCGCGGCGAGAGCGCCGATGGCAATCTGACGCGTGGCGCTCAGCCGGCTGGTCGATCCGGTGGCCACCACACTTACCGTACCTTGAGGGGTGGTGGCAGGGATGGTCGCGGTCAGCGAGAAGGCGCCCGAGCTTCGCACCTGGGTCTCACCTAGTTTTGCGCTGGTCGAAAGAGCAACCAGATCAACCACGACTTTTTCACCCGGCTGTAGATGGGAGCCCGTAATCGTCACCTTATCACCCGGCTTCACACTGCCGGGGGTGACGCTGAGGGTAGGGGTAGGTGCGTTGACCGTAATCCCAACCACAGCTTGCCGGTTAGATGACTGCCCGTTCGCGGTAAGCTGCAAGCTGCCGGAAGGGATGCCGAACGGAAGCTTGATGGGGACAGGCCCAAAGGCGCCCAAGCGATTGGCGGTCGTGTGGCCGAGCGGAATCGAGACGGTCCCCGAGGTGCTGCCCAAGCTGAACACAATCCGCTCGCGTGGTCCAAAATGGGTACCGGAAAGATGGATAGTGTCCTGGGGCGACACCGAAGTACGATCCACCTTCAGTGTTGCCGCGGGCACCGTAATCTTGAGGTCGGCGGCGGCATGAGTAGTTTCGCCTACCGCTACCAGCCGATAGGCGCCCGCGGGCACGCCGGCAGGGATGGCCAGGTGAGAGTCGCTAATCGCCCCTTTCGCGTCCGCCTTCACATAGTGTAGGTGCTCGGTACTGGTCACGGTGCCCGTGGTGGCGAGTTGCAGATCGATGGTCTCACCGGCCGGGAAACCGGTGCCGGTGAGCGCCACGGTATCGCCCGCCGCCACTTCGGTAGGGGTGACCACCAGGGTAGCGCTGACCACATCGGTCGCCGCGATCGCAACGGCCGGAATTGCGACCGGCAGGGACGGGCTCGACATCACGTTGGGCGAGGGTGCGGGCAAGGCGCCTGCCCCCGCGGCACGGCCGACGCCGGCCGGGGCCAGGCAAAGGAGGAGCAGGAAGAACGCCGAGACTCGGATGAGCGTCGAAATTCGTGTTCGCATTTCGTTCCATTTCACTCTATTGATGGTCGGGAGCGGCCGGGATTCACATTTGCCGGCCGCTCCGTCGTTCATGTAGGTTCGCCCTACTGAGCGATCCCTTGACTGCTGCTGTACCGACTGGTGGTCGGATTAAGGGTGGCTTGTTCGGCCACGAATACCTGGCCGTTCGTACCACGCGCCACGGCGCCAAATGGACCGTGAGGGAGACCGGCCACCTGGTTGACGTTCAGCACGCCTCGGCTGTTCGGAGCCAGCGTAAGGGTCTGATTCGTGGTAGCGCCGGAATTGGTGTAGAAGGTCACCGTCACGTCCGCCGTCTTCAGGCCAGGATTGTAGAAGTACAGTGACTCCTGATTCCCAGTCGACGTGTCGCCTGCCGGGAAGGCCCAGGACATGCCGCCGCCGTTCCGGCCAAATACGTCGCTGCCCGAGGAGGCCCGACTAAGGTCGGGTGAGCCAATGTACTGGGGACGCTCCACGACAATCGGCACCGAGCTGGTGACCGCTACCGCCGAATCGCCTACCGCGATTATCGAGTTAAGCTTGATGTTGCCGCGGTGCAGGGCATCGACCACGACGGTCCTGGTCCCAACGGGCTTTCCCTTGCTGTCAAACAAGGTCGCGGTCACCGTGGCAGCGGCGGCCTGGTTCGGATTGAGTATGGTCAGGAATGTTTGGCGATTGGAACCAGTGTTTCCCTGAGCGAATAACCATACGGTCGAGGCGCTCGCGATCCCGATCTTATCATCGGCTCCACGGCCGCCGATGCCGAAGCGGAGGGTCCGCTCGACGACGATGCCGTGATTGGCTGAAACGATGGCGCCGATCGATGCATTGCGCATGTACTCACCCGCATCGAGGCGGATGGTCGAGCTCGCCTGCACCGCGAAGCGTTCTTCCTTCAACGGCTTGCCGTTAAAGGGGAGGAACCGCACGTCGACCGACGTGACGGCCGTACCGGGATTCATGATGTCCAGATACTCATGGAAGCTGCCGCCCGTATACCCTTCGGCGAGATACCACAACTTGGCGGGCGCGGAGGCGCCGAGCGCCGCGGTTCCGTCGCCGCCCGCGTAGTAGATGTTACTCTGGGCGCCGATCGGGCGGTCGGCCGATACGATGGTGGAGATGTGCCGCCCCTGTCCGGCGGTCAACCCCAGGTCGATCTGGAGCGTCCCGTGCGCGGGCACCAGCACCGTCTGGCTCCGTCGCGGCGCCGACTGGTAGAGGAAGGTGAGGGCCACCTTCGCCTGGCCGGCCGACGGGTTGAGCAGCGACAGCACGGTACGATTTCCGGCCGTGGTGTCGCCATTGGCGAAGTACCAGGTCGTCTTGGTGAGGTGCGTGGCCTGCAGGGTGAGCGAGGCGCTTGCCCTGCTGGTCGCCCCGGTAGCGGTCAGGATGTTTGTTCCCTGGGTGATCGTTGCGGGCACGACGAATGTAGCCGTGAACGCGCCGGAGGAGTTGGCCGTCACTGAAGTGGGCGACGTAATGAGCGCCGCGCTGTTCAGGGCCATGACCACCTGCTCGCCGGGCGCGAAGCCGGTGCCGTGTACGGTAATCTTGCCGCCATTGGCAAGGGTAGTCTGACTCACCGTAATGTGTGGAGTTAGGATCGAGAGGGTGACGGCCACCGAGGCGTTCTTGGTTCCGTTCACCACCGTTTCGAGCGTGTAGGAGCCGGGCCCGACCGTGGCGGGTATGCTCAGCGAAACAGGGCCGAGCGTGCCTTGCGCACTGGTCTTTAGCGTGCCTAGAGTAATGCTGCCTACGGGGCCGACCAGGACCACGCCGACAGTCGCGCCGGCGGGGTAATGGCTGCCTGCCACTTGAACCAGTCCGCCGGGACTCAACACAAACGGACGGCCCGTCGTCTGGGTAACTCCAAGAATGCTCAGGATCGGAGCCGTGGCGGGCGGTGCTTGCACGGTCAGGGCCGTCGAGGCGGATCGCCCGCTGCTTTGCCCTAACGCTCCAAGCGAATAGGTGCCTGCCGGAACGAACGCGGGGACCGTCACGCCGGTCACTTTGAACGTCCCGCCGGTGCCGACCGGAACGGTAGCCAGGGCCAGGTTCGGTAGGTGAGTACCGGTCAAAACGACAGTCACCGTCTCACCGGGGATGAAGCCGGTGCCCGACGCGGTAATTGTTTTGCCTGCCGTAACCGTGGACGGCGTAGCGGTAAGCGAGGCAGGGATCGCGCCAACCGACAGCTGCGCGGTAGCGCTCAACCTACTTTTGGCCCCGGTGGCCACCAGAGTCACGATCCCTTGCGGCGTATTGGTCGGTATGGTGATCTTGCCGATTGTGAAGCCGCCCGAGCTGTTCGCCACGGTGCTGCCTACCCTGGTGGTCGTGGACAACGTCACAAGGTCGATGGTCACGGGCTCGCCTGGCTGGAAGTGAGTGCCGGTTACCGCGATAGTCTGGTTCGGCCGGGCGCTGGTTGCCGAAAGAACCAGGTGCGCCGCCGGAGCATGTACGGTTACGCTCACCGTGGCCGCCCGGTTTGAGGATTGCCCGGTAGCGACGAGGAGTAGTGAACCGGCCGTCACGCCGAACGGTATTTGTAAAGTGGCGGGACCGATATTCCCCGAGGCGTCGGCATGGACCTGCCCCAGAGTAATTGACGTCGATCCCGAAGGGGTGGCGAGAGCGATAGTTACCACTTCGCCGGGTAGGAAGTTGGTACCCGATACCTTGATGCTGTCGTCGGGGGTAAAGGTCGTGGGAGTCACGGTCAGCGTGGCCTTCGGCGCCGTCACCACCAACGGCGTCTGCGCGATATTACTGCTCGTCAATCCGCGTCCCACGATCGAGTATGTACCCGCCGGAGCGGAAGACGGAATTCGTAAGCTGGTGATGTTGAATGTGCCGTCAGTGCCGACATGTACGACACCCAGAGGCGTGCCCGCGGCGCCGGCGCCCGTGGTGGCGAGCTCCAGCGCCACGCTTTCCCCTGCTTGATAGCCTTTACCGGCAAGGGCGACGGTTGCCCCCGCCAACACCTGGCCGGGACTGACGGTAAGCGCGGCCGGCGTGGAGGGGACGGGGGTCGGGCTGTTGGTCGCCGCGGGAGTCGTGGTATCCGTGGCGGCGGGAGTTGGACTGCTGCTGGCCGCGGTCGGGCTGATTGTCGCCGTGGCGGTTGTGGTATCTACCGCCGCCGGCGCGGCGTGCCCGGCCGGAGTTCTGCCGAGTACACCTCCCGAGATAATGAAAAGGGAGCTAACGAGAATCAAGGCCGGGACAAGACGAGTGAGAACCAGAAAAACACGAGGTTGCACCGATTTCTGCCTCCAAGCACCGGGATCTCCCCGGCAATAGAACAATTGCGGACCTCGGACACGAGCGTAGAGGGATAAGTCTCGTGGCCGGTCTGCATAACGGGGAGTCTCGATGAGGACTGCGGCGGACTTCCCCAGGTGGACAAACGGCACACATCTACGTGGCGTCCATCACTCCTGTGTCCAGGTTACTCGTCGACGAGCCCGCCTGGCATCGCCCAAATGGGCGGCTCTAACGGCACAAGTTGTCTAGTACAACTTAGCCCAGGTACCTTGCTAGTTTCGCGAAGGTACCGGGTACATCTACAAGCGGGAGCAAACCTACGCCAAGTGGTCTGACGCTTTTTGGTTTGCCTGGCCGACTTAACCTAGTCGTCCCTCAACACGCAATATGCTTAGGGGATGATCCTGGCAGACGATCCTGACCCTTCGGCTTTGCCTGAATCAGCGCGAGCCTGTTTCTCCGGAACCGCAAGGCGTTCTCGCCTCATAGCCTCGCAGCCATTGGTCGAAATCGGCGGCTGGACTTGGCCGGCTCAGGAAATAGCCCTGAGCTACATCCGCTCCTAATTGCCGGAGCATGGCGAATGAGTCGGCATCCTCCACCCCTTCAGCCACCACCGCGAGATCCAGGGCGTGCGCCACGGCAATCACCGATCGGACAATAGCCAGATCCTTCCGGTCGCCCGTCGCCATGCCTAACACAAACGATTTGTCAATCTTCACCTCATCGACCGGCAGTTGCTTGAGATAGCCGAGCGATGAATATCCGGTACCGAAATCGTCAATCGCGATGCGCAGGCCGAGCGCATGGAGACTGACCAGCACCTCTCGCGCCCGCCTCGGCTCCGCCAGCAACATACTTTCAGTGATCTCCAGCGTCAGATCGGCGGGATCCGTGTCATAACGGCGAAGATGGCGAACCAACAGGTCCGGTAGGTGGTGATCCTGAAGACTCCGAGCGGAAAGATTGATCGCGATGGGAATCCGGCGCCCTCGCTCGCGCCACGTCCGGCCCTGCGCCAGCGCGCTGAGTACTACCCACTCCGTGAGCGGCAACACCAATCCCGTCTGCTCAGCCAGTGGAATGAACTCCTCCGGGGAGATGAAGCCATGCACCGTGTGCGGCCAGCGCAGTAACAATTCAACACCACAGAACCGGCCCGTGGTGAGCAGAACTTTCGGCTGAAAGTACGCGAGCAGCTCGTCATCGCGGACGGCCTTCCTGAGGTCGTGTACCAACTCCAATCGGCGCACGGTATGTCGATCTTGAGTTGCGTCGTACACCGTCACGCCGAG
>JAICHN010000225.1 GCA_025924845.1 Chloroflexota bacterium
CCCGGCGACAACGTGGAGATGGGCGTGGAGTTGATCGTGCCGGTGGCCCTGGAAGTGGGGCTGCGCTTCGCCATTCGCGAGGGCGGACGCACTGTCGGCGCCGGCGCCGTCACCAGAATCGAGAAGTAGGGGCGAGAGAGCCCGAGCGGGCGCGGGGCCGATCTGTGGTCCCGCCCCAGACTCGGGACATACTGCCCAGCGGGAGAAAGCCATGGCCGGCGCGAAGAAGGAAAATCGCCTTTTCATCACCCTAGCCTGTCAGGAATGCAAGCGACGGAATTATACTACGACCAAGAACCGACGCAACGATCCTGACCGGTTGGAGTTTAATAAATACTGTCGGTGGTGTCGTTGCCATCGAGCCCATCGGGAAACGAAGTAAATGCCAGGCAGCACCGCGAACCCTACTTCCGCGCCCGCGCAGCGGCGGCAACTCAGTATTGCTCGGTATTTGCGCGACTCACGGATTGAGCTGAAAAAGGTTACCTGGCCAACTCGTGAGCAAACGATTAACCTCACCATAGTAGTGTGCGTGGTGTGCGTAGCGATCTCGCTCTTTCTTGGCGGCCTTGACTGGATCTTTGCTGAATTCATCAAGCTGCTGGCCGGGAGTTAGTAGCCCCCGCGTACCGCGCCAAGGGGAGAAGGATAGCAGCCGTGGCCATCGAAGCACCAGTCGACGCACGGCAGTGGTATGTCATCCATACCTATGCCGGATACGAAAACAAGGTAAAACAGAATCTGCAGCACCGCATCCAATCGATGGGGGTGGAGGATCGTATTTTCCGCGTGGAGATCCCGGTCGAGGATGAGATCGAGATCAAGAACGGGAAGCGAAACACCGTGCAGCGGAAACTGTACCCCGGCTATGTGCTGGTGGAAATGCTGATGGACGACCATTCATGGTCGGTGGTGCGTAACACCCCCGGGGTAACCGGCTTCGTCAGTTCCGGCACCAAAGCCGTCCCGCTCCAGGACAGCGAGGTGAAGCAGATCCTCAAGCAAATGGGCGAAGACGCGCCGCGGATCAAAGCTACCTATACCAAGGGGCAAAGCGTCAAGATCATCGATGGCCCCTTCCTGGAGTTTATCGGCGTGATCGACGAAGTCACTCCGGATCGTAATAAGCTGAAGGTGCTGGTCAGCATGTTTGGTCGGGAAACTCCGGTGGAATTGGACTTCCTCCAGGTGGAGAAGCTGTAAGTAGAGGAGGAATGGGTAGCGGCGGCGGCATCCGGGTCGTCTCCGTCATCCCGCTGTTATGGCAAAACGCGTAAAGGCGATCGTCAAGCTCCAGGTGCCCGCCGGCAAGGCTACGCCGGCGCCGCCGGTTGGTCCCGCTCTGGGCCAGCACGGGGTGAATATCATGGGCTTCGTCAAGGAATATAATGAGCGGACCGCCGCCAAGACCGGCAGCGTAGTTCCGGTTGAGATCACCGTGTTCGAGGACCGCTCGTTTACCTTCGTGCTGAAGACGCCGCCCGCCTCCGAGCTGATCAAGAAGGCAGCCGGCTTGACGAGCGGTTCAAAAAATCCTCTGGCCGAAAAGGTAGGCAAGATCAGCAAGGATAAGGTGCGCGAGATCGCCGAGCAGAAGATGCCCGATCTGAATGCCACCACGATCGAGATGGCGATGCGTACCATCGAGGGTACCGCCCGAAGCATGGGTGTTGAGATCGTCGGCTGACGCGGCAGCCGCATGCCGGCATGCGCATCAACCACAGGGACATGTGGGAGGGCCGTTTCGCGGCCCGCTAAGTAACCACGGGAGATTGAAGACCAATGGCAAAGCACGGTAAGCAGTACAGGGCCGTAGCGAAACTGGTGGAAGAGGATAAGCTCTATACGCCCTCCGAGGCAGTCAGCTTGCTCAAGGAAACCTCGTTCGTCAAGTTCGATCCGACCATCGAATTGCACTTTCGGCTCGGCGTGGATCCCCGCCATGCCGATCAGATGGTCCGCGGCACGGCCATACTGCCGCACGGCACCGGCAAGGTGGTCCGTATCCTGGTCTTTGCGCAAGGCGACAAGGCGCGCGAGGCCGAGGAGGCGGGTGCCGACTTCGTGGGCAGCGCTGACCTCGTCAAGCAGATCAACGAAGGATGGCTCGGCTTCGACACGGCGATCGCGACGCCCGACATGATGCAGATCGTGGGCCGCCTTGGCAAGATCCTTGGCCGGCGCGGCTTAATGCCCAATCCCAAGGCGGGGACAGTTACCTTCGACATCGCGCGCACGATCAAGGAGGTGCGCAGTGGGCGGGTAGAGTTCCGCGTGGATCGCGCCGGTCTGGTCCATGTGCCCGTGGGTAAGCTCTCCTTTGACGAGCCGAGTATTTTGAATAACGTGGCGGCAATGATCGACGCGGTCACGGCGGCCAGGCCCAGCGGCGCCAAGGGACACTATATGCGCGGGATTACCCTTACCTCAACCATGGGACCCGGCATCCCCCTCGACACCAGCGCCGCCCAGGCCCTACACGCCGCCTGAGTCTGTCGGCTTGGCCGATCTGGAGATTCTCCTAAACCAAGGAGCCCGCGACTTCGGTCGCGGGCTCCTTGGTTTAGGCCGGTAGTGCTTTCTACCCATCACTTCAGTACGTTGGACCCTCGCTTCAGGGCGCCTATCGTCGCATACTGAATCAGACGTCGATGCGACGAGCGACGAGAAGTGGAGTGGATGCTATGGACCACGGCCCCAACCTCTCGGCCGGAGAACGTCCCCTAGTCCTCGAAGCCGATCATCTCGTGAAGCGCTTCGGTGATTTCACCGCCGTCGATGACCTTGGCTTGCGGGTCGCGGCGGGTGAGGTGTTCGGCCTGTTGGGCCCGAACGGCGCCGGTAAGACGACGACGATCAGCATGTGCATCGGTCTGCTGCACCCAACCTCCGGCAGGGTGCGAATCGCAGGTTACGACGTGACGCGCGATGCGCAAGCGGTGAAGTCGCTTATCGGTTACGTGCCGGATGAGCCGTACCTCTACGACCGACTTACCGCGCGCGAGTTTGTGACCCTGATGGGCGAGCTCTATGGAATGCCTGGACCGCTGACGGACCATGTTGACCAGTTGCTGACCTATTTCGACCTCATGGACGCCGCGGATAGCCAAATTGCCGGCTACTCGCATGGTATGAAACAGAAGACCGCCCTCTGCGGCGCCCTGATCCATGATCCGCTATTGCTCTTTCTCGATGAACCGACCGTGGGATTGGATCCCAAGAGTGCCCGACTGCTGAAAGACACCGTACGGTCGCTCGCCGATCAAGGGCGAGCGGTGCTGCTCAGCACACACATTCTGGAGATTGCCCAGGCCATATGCGACCGCTTGGCGATCATTGATAAAGGGCGCCTCATCGCCCAGGGCTCCCTCGACGAATTGCGAGGCGCGACCAGCGCCAATCGCGGTGAAAGCCTCGAGGATATCTTTTTGCGGCTTACCGGCGGCGAGGAGGAACAGACTCTGGCCCGCGCCCTCAGCGTCCCCACCCCGAGTCCATCCAAATGAGCACACACATGCCTGGCTCGCCGCCCAATTTCATCCGTGCCCTCGGCATTCTCCTGAAAATGCGCCTGAAGATGTTGCTTCGCCCAACCGGCCGGGGCACGGCGGCATCTGGTCAGCGGCTAAACCGGACGTGGATGCGCTATCTCATTTTGCTGGTTGTCGTGATCCTACTGGCGTTCAACGTCACGGCGCGGCTGGTCGACGTGGTCGGCGGCCCTGCCGGAAGACTGTTGCTCGAGGCCATGCTTACCTTTGCCTCCTCGGCGGCGAGCGTCGCGCTCTTCCTCTTTGCTATCCCATCTGTGTTGGCTGCCTTTACTTACAAGAGCGACCTCAAACTTCTCCTGCTCACGCCGGTATCGCCGCGCCTGCTCCTGGCCGAGAAGTTTGTCGGTATTTATCTGATGCTGTCGGGCCTGATTGTGCTGATCGGAGCGCCTATATTGCTTGGTCTGGGACGCGCCTTGCATCTGGGTCCAGGCTACGGTATCGTCGCCATTCTTGTGTTGTTGCTCTTGCCGATCGCCCCGTTGGGACTGGCCCTCCTTATCATGGTGGCCGTGCTGCGTAAGCTGCCCGCGCGTTGGGCACGCACCATCACGGCCGTACTCGGCTCGGTCTTCGGCCTGGCCTTTTACATCGGTACCCAGATACTGACCAACGGGGGCGGCACCGCGAAAACCGCCAATCTCCAACGGTTGTTCAGGCAGACGCCTCATGCGTGGTGGCAGAGTCTCCCCACCACATGGCCGGGACAGGCGCTGAGCGCCGCCGCCCAGGGACAGACCGGCACCACGATCACCTACCTGGTAATTTCGCTCGTCCCGGCCGCCGTGCTCGCCGTCACCGGCGTCCTCCTGGCAGCGCACCTATTCGCTACCGGTTGGGCCACCTATCAGGAAGTGGGCACTCACCGACGAACGAGAGCCGCGATCGACATACCCCCCGCCGAAGCTCCCATTCGCCGTGAATCCGTGCCGGCGCGGACGATTGCCGGGCACGGTGTAGCCGGGACGGAACAGCTTGGCCTCCGGCAGGTGTGGCGACCATTGTGGCGGAAGGATTGGCTCAATGTGCGCCGGGATCCGCAGATGTTGGCGCGTCTGGCCTATCCCCTGGTCATCGTCGTTTTCGGCCTCTACCAAACCATTAGCAAGCGGTCGAGCGGCGGTTCCGGCATGACGCACGGAGCCAACTCCGTTGCCTTCTTCATCACTCTTGCGATATACGCCTATTTCCTGACCAATTTTCTCTCCGCACGCCTGGTCAATCGAGAAGGACGTTCGTTGTATCTACTGGCACTCGCACCGATCGGTGCGCGAGACATCTTCCTGGTCAAGTGGGCCTTCGGCGCTTTGCCGATCGCGGCGCTGGTTGAGATCATTTTGCTGATCGGGTCCGTGTTCCTGCATCTATCAGCCGGAGCAGTCCTGCTGAGCATAGCCACGTTCGGCTGCCTCGTCATGGCCATGGTCGGTGGGGCCTTAACGCTCAGCCTGGTCTGGCCTCGGCTCGACTGGGACAATCCGTCCAGACAAGTGAGCATACAGGCGTTACTCTTCACCGCGGTGGGGGGACTGATTCTGAGCGCGGGCAGCTGCGCCTTGTTGGCCGTCGTACTTGGCTGGGCATCGAGCCGGCCCCTGATCGCCCTGGCGGCGGGCCTCGGGATCTTCGTGATCAATGGGGGAGTCGCGCTGATCAGCCAAATCGTAGGCAGCCAGGCCATGGAGCGCCTACTGCACGGTGGTACTTGAGGGCATATGGAGGTAGGAGCACTGTAGAAAGTCGCCGGTGTCGAACCAAAAGACGCTCCTCAAGTGAGCCGGCCGTCACGAATCCACCTACGCCTCCCGTAAGCAGTCAAGACCGGAGTGAGGGCCGATATCTGGTATACTTAGAGTACAGAATGGCGGAGCGGGAGAGACTTATCCTACCGCCGTGTTCCTCTGATGGGCGACTCGATCGCGGACCTCGTTGGTGCTCCGAAGCTCAATTGCCGGGTGGGGCGATTTTTGCGTGCCGTGATGCTCCAGTCCGGAATCGTCCCGCAACTTCGACCATCGGCATGAAAGGCGGAATTGATGCAACCAGAATATAATGCGTCGGCGATCCAGGTACTTGAGGGTCTGGATCCCGTGCGTAAACGGCCCGGTATGTACATCGGCAGTACCGATATCCGGGGCCTTCACCACCTGGTCTACGAGGTCGTGGACAACAGCGTCGATGAGGCGCTCGCCGGCCAATGCGATCTGGTCCAGATCACGATCAGCCCCGACGGCATGTTGACGGTCGAGGACAACGGACGCGGCATCCCGGTCGACATCCACCGCGACAAGGGTGTTTCGGCTCTCGAATTGGTGATGACCGTGCTGCACGCGGGCGGGAAGTTCGGCGGCGAGGGATACCAGGTCTCCGGTGGTCTCCATGGGGTCGGCGTGTCCGTCGTCAACGCCCTGTCGCGCTGGCTAAAAGTGGAAGTGCGGCGAGACGGCAAGATCTATCGGCAGGAGTACGAGTTCGGCGTGCCTACTGGGCCGGTGGCCGTGGTAGGTGAAAGCGAGGGCCGAGGCACCACGACCAGCTTCCTCGTGGACCGACCCATTATGGAGGACGACGACTACGACTTTGACGTGCTGGCCCAGCGGTTCCGCGAAATGGCATACCTTAATCGCGGTCTGCAGTTCACCTTCCGGGACGAGCGTCCGGAACGGGAACGGGAGCGCAGCTTTTATTTCGATGGTGGGATTATCTCGTTCGTCCGGCACCTCAACCGCAATCGCACGGTGATCATCCCCAACCCGATCTACGTGCAGCGCAGTTTCGATAACGCCTCGGTTGAAGTCGCCCTGCAGTACTGTGAGGATTACTCCGAACTGGTTTCCACCTTCGCAAACAACATCAACACACCTAACGGGGGCAGTCACTTGACCGGCTTCCGTTCCGCCCTCACCAATACGCTCAATCGTTACGCGCGCAAAATGAACCTGATCGGCGAGAAGGAACCCAACCTGACCGGTGATGACGTGCGCGAGGGCTTGACGGCGATTGTCAGCGTGAAGCTGGCCAGTCCGCAGTTCGAGGGCCAGACGAAGGCCAAGCTCGGCAATGCCGAGACGCGCACCCAAACCGAAATGCTGGTGAATGACGCCCTCTTTGCCTATCTGGAAGAGAATCCTACCGACGGGCGGAAGATCATCGACCGCTGTCTCACCGCTGCCCGCGCCCGCGAAGCCGCGCGCAAGGCTCGCGATCTGGTGACCAGGAAGAGCGCGCTCGAAGGAGTGAGCCTTCCCGGTAAACTGGCGGATTGCGCGGAACGCGACCCGGCCAAGGCGGAAATCTTCATCGTCGAGGGTGATTCGGCCGGCGGCTCGGCCAAGCAAGGGCGTGACCGCAACTTCCAGGCCATCCTGCCCCTCCGCGGCAAGATCCTCAACGTCGAGAAGGCACGGCTTGACCGCATCCTCGGCTACGAGATGATCAAGAGCTTGATTACCGCGCTGGGTACGAGTATCGGCGATCGCTTCACCATTGAGAAGTTGCGCTATCACCGGATCATCATCATGACCGATGCCGATGTGGACGGCGCGCACATCCGCACCTTGCTGCTCACCTTCTTCTTCCGTCACCTGCCCGACTTGATCGAGCACGGGCATCTCTACATCGCGTGCCCGCCGCTCTTCCGTGTGCAGCACGGTAAGTCGGTTCGCTATGCCTACAACGAGGCCGAGCGTGAGGATATGCTGGCGGAGATTGGTCCGGAAAAGAAGGTGAACATTCAGCGTTACAAGGGTCTGGGTGAGATGAATCCCGAGCAGTTGTGGGAAACGACGATGAATCCGGCGAATCGTCTCCTCCTTCAGGCAAAGGTAAGCGACGCCGTGAAGGCCGACGAGGTGTTCGATATGCTGATGGGCAGCAATGTGCCGCCTCGGCGGAAGTTCATCGAGACGCACGCCAAGTACGTGCGTAACCTCGACATCTAAGTACGGCTGTCGCCCGCGGGTATTTTGCGCATCGGTCTGCTGCAAAATGGGCACTGTTGGGCGTTTAGCCCGATTGCCTTTGCACGAAGGGGAACCCTGCCATGGGTGAAGGGACGGTTGTCACCCGGCCGGCCCGCGCGGCGGCGCCGGTAGAACGAACCTGGGATCTCACTTCGCTCTACCCCGATCTCACCGCCTGGGAAGCCGACCTTGACGGATTAGCACCGTTGATCGCCGCGCTTACTTCCTTTCAAGGTCGCCTAAGCGACGGCGCCGATGTGCTGCTTGCCTGCCTTCAAGCTCAGGATCGCCTGCACGAGAATCTGCACCGGGTGTATTGGTACGCGAGCAATCGACTGGCCGAGGATCAGGCCGATCCAAGCCTCCAGGCCCTGGCCGATCGCGCCGCGGCCGTCCTGGCAAGGGCGAACGCCGCAGGCGCGTTTCTGGAACCGGAATTGCTTGCTCTGCCGGCGGGCCAGATCGAGGCGTACCTGGCGGAAAACTCCGCACTCACCCTCTATCGCCTCTACCTCACCGACATCCTGGCTGAGAAGGAGCACATGCTGGGGCGGGAAGGCGAGGAGGTGCTGGCAAGCATGACGGAGCTGCTCCAGGCGCCCTTCGACATATGGAAAAACACCACCAATGCCGACATCACCTTCGATCCGGTCACTGACGAGCAAGGACGGCAAGTCCCGATGTCGCTGTCCGCCCTCAACCTTCTGCTGCAATCACCGGATCGGGCTGTGCGCCAGGCTGCCTATGAGTCGGCGTTGCGCGGCTTCGCGGCGCACAAGCGAACCCTGGCCGCCACTTTTGCCGCTGCCCAGAAGCGTGACGTGATCGTGGCCCGCCTGCGCCGCTACCCTTCGGCGCTCGCCGCCGCGCTCGACCCGGTCCATCTGCCCGAGGCGGTGTTCCATAATCTGCTGAGCGTCGTGGATGCGGGGTCCGCGCATTTCCGGCGCTACCTGCGCTTTCGACGGCAGGAACTCCAGCTGGACCCGCAAATGCCATGGGATTTGCAGGCGCCGCTTGATCCGGAAATCCCCAAACAGATCGGCTTCGACGAGGC
>JAICHN010000226.1 GCA_025924845.1 Chloroflexota bacterium
AGCGCCCGCCCGATTTCACCGCCAATCAACTCCGCGATCAGGGCACGTTGACCCTGGCCGGCACCGCGAAACTTCAGCACATAGGCGCACCCGTCGTCCGCCTCGACGATCGCAGGCAGGGACCCGCCCTCGCGCAATGGCGTGATGTACCGCGTGACGGATACAGTGCGGAGCATGGACGCAACCCTTCGCTAGCCTGGCAATCCCCCACGCAAGGTAACGGAAGGCTCCCGCCCGTACAAGGCATTCCTACTCAAGGCATACGAGGAACCAGAGCGGTCCCTCGAACCCGTGGACTTTAGGTTTCCGCGTCCACCGGCGAGGCTGCAGTGAGTGATCTCGCTATCCGACTTCCTGGCCATCCTGTAGGCTGAGTGACGACCCACGGTTCGGCGGGTGTAGAGGAGGATAGTACATGGCAAAGCCGGAGTTGGAGTTTGATCGACCGAAAGGCCCCTGGACGCGGTCCGACGGGCCGGTGGCCGGGATGTGGGAGCAAGTGCTGGCATCAGATGCGGCCACAGGCGCGTACACTGGTTTGATCCGCTATGATCCTGGCGTGGACACCAGTCCGATCGGTAGGCGTATGCACAACTACTGGGAAGAAGTCTACATCCTGCACGGCGACCTCACGGACCTGCACCTGGACCGCCGCTTTGAGGCAGGTATGTACGCATGCAGGCCGCCGGGCATGGCCCATGGGCCGTGGCGCACTGAAGGCGGGGTGACCATGCTGGAGATCCGCTATAAGGTGCCATAGGTTCACCTCCTTCCAATCCGTGCCCACTCTCGTTCGCCGGTCCTCGGAGCGTTTGGCGCTAAGCACCCCGGCCGTTGGTCTGGTAATTTGACCACGGCCTGTTGGATTTGGGACCATGCTGAGTGTCGGCCCAATCGCGCCGGGTGGTACTACCGTATTGCATCCACCCGCCCCTTCCTCGTATAGTATTGTCAGGTTGTCAGGCCAGTTTCGTTTTCAGTCTACGCACTCGTGAGGGCGCTGTCCCAGTCAGGATTTGCAATGCAGGCTCGATACATTCTCAAGACCAGACTCTATGAACAGATCGTTCTCCAGCTTCAACAGGAGATCCTCTCGGGGAGTCTGGCGCCCGGTGATCGGCTGCCCCCCGAACGCGATCTCGCCGCCCGCTTTAAGGTAAGCCGCGCCTCGATTCGCGAGGCGCTGAGCGTGTTGCAGTCCCGCGGCTTCATCGAGAGCCGGCAGGGCGGCGGCACTATTATCCGCGCCACACCCGACACCGAGCTAGCGGCGCCGCTGGCCGAGCAACTGGCGCGACACGGCGCCGCAATCCGCAATCCACTCGAAGTGCGCTATATCTTCGAGCCGCAGACCGCGTATCTGGCCGCCGAAAATGCTACCGAAAATGAGGTCGCGGCAATCGGTGCTCTGGTACAGAGCCAGAAGGAAGCGGTAGATGCCGGCGAAACCGGACTCGAACAGGATACTGCTTTCCATTTTGCCATCGCGCGTGCGTCGCACAATGATCTGATCGTTACAATCATCACGTACATTAATAATGCCTTACGTGAAACACGCGAGTGGTCCCTCCGCGCGCGCTCCGGCGCTACAACATCGCTCGTTCACCATCAGCGGATTCTTGCCGCTATCGCCAACCACGATCCAGCCGCCGCGCAAACCGCCATGGCAGAGCATCTGGAGGAGGTACAGGTGATGGCCCTACGCTGGTTGCGGGAGCGGGCAATGGATTTGGGACCGGATCTCGACCAGCACCCTCTTCTCAGTCGGGCACGCGGTACCGCCAGGGAAGCCGGCGACTGAGCTTCAAGATGACGACGGTGAGTAGACAGGGATGGGGCGATGGGTGGAGAGTGGCGCCTATGATGAAGTGAAGCGCGGATAGAAATCTGCTTGCGGCGTAGCTCAGTTCCTTGCAACAACTGTGACTGAGGAGAAGCAACAATGGCACTATCCTGCGCGAGCCGAAGAATGAAGGCGCTGCTGGGCGTGGCCCTGGTTGGGACGATACTCCTACCGGCGGGGCTCTTCAATGCGCCTGCCCAGGCCATGCGGTCGGCAAAAACTAATCACGATCCCAACACACTGATCATCGGATCACAATACGGCGATCCTCAGAACTTCGATCCCATAGCCACCTTTACGCTCGCCTGGGGCATGATCGCCTCAAATATCTTCGATCCGCTGATATACCGCGGCCCGAATCTTAAGATCGACCCGAGCAAGGGCCTTGCCACAAGCTGGAAGTACCTCAACTCAACCACTTTGCAACTAAAGCTCCGCAAGGGTGTCACCTTTCAAGATGGCGAGCCCTTCAACGCCGATGCCGTGAAGTACACCTTTGACCGTCTGCTTGGTCCACTCGGCCAGAAAGGCGCACAGTACTTTCAGTACAAAAACATCAAGAAGGTTACGGTCGTCGATCCCTACACGGTCAACATTATCAACAGCGCACCCAATCCGGTCATGATTACCGAGTTGGCGGGCTATGGGGCGATGATTGTACCGCCCGCCTACATCAAGAAGCACGGCGACAAGTACTTTGCCACCCATCCGATCGGCACCGGGCCGTTCATGGTCACCAAATACACACCGAATTCAGAAGTCGATATGGTGCGCTACGACAAGTATTGGGGCGGCCCGGCCAAAATGGCCAAGCTCATCTACCGCTTCATTCCCGAGGATGCTACCCGCCTGGCCGAATTGCAGACCGGTCATATCGACATCATGCAAAAGGTAGCGACCGGCCAGGTAAGCGTGATCAAGGGCGCGAGCGACCTCAAGCTGCTCCCCGTGGGTAGTCCCACCGTCGACGGCATCTTCCTTAACGGGCGCAAGGCACCTCTCAACAACGTTCTGGTTCGCCAGGCCATCAATTATGCCATCGACCTTCCGACCATCGTAAAGGATGTGCTCGACGGCTATGGCGTGCCGGTCGCTACCTGGCAAAGTTCCGCCAGTTTCGGTAACGATCCCAGCCTCAAGCCCTATCCTTACGATCCCACCAAGGCCAAGGCGCTTCTGGCCCAGGCGCACTACAACAGTTCGACCACCCTTAAGTTCACCATCGACGGCACCGATTCGGTCTTTAAGCAAGTGGCCGAAGTGGTGGTCGCCGAACTACAGCAGGTGGGCATCAACGTCAATCTTCAAACCGTAGCACCCACCGTACTTTACAATACGGACATTCCCAAGGGAACCTACGGAGATATGGCGGAATTCGGCTGGGGCGGCTGGACCCTGGACTTTGACAATACCGCCTACTCGCTCTACTACACGGGTCAGGTGTATAATCCCGGCTACACGAACCCCACGCTCGATAAGCTGCTGACCGCCGCGCGCTCCACACTTGACAAGAATAAGCGCCTCAGCCTCTACAAGCAGGTCGATGCTATTCTCTACCACGATGTGCCCAACGCCGCGATGTATCAGACAGTGAACCTGTGGGCGGAGAGCACCAACGTTCACAACTTCATCGCCGCACCCGATGATCGGTTGGTCCTTCACGACGTCTATTTGAAGTAGACTTTCGACGTGAATATACGCTGAAGGCGGGTCTCCCGCTCGGCCGGAAGGAGCCTTCCGACCGAGCGGGAATGGAGGGAAAGGCGCCCGCATGCTCACTTATCTTGCGCGCCGAGTCGCCCAGAGCATCCTCGTCCTCCTGGGCATCTCTTTTATCGTATTTATCGCTCTGTATTTGACCGGTGATCCGGCGTCGGCGATGCTGCGGGCCGGGCAGCCCACGCGCGCCGATTTGGTTGCGATGCGCGCGCACCTGGGCCTCAATCAACCGCTGCCTGCCCAGTACGCGGTTTTCCTGTGGCATATGCTGCATGGCGACCTTGGTACCTCGTACTACTATCAGAGCCCGGCGCTTCAACTAGTCTTCAATCATATGCCCGCAACTCTCCTCCTCACCGCGTCCAGCATGGTGGTGTCCTTGCTGATCGCGTTTCCCCTGGGCATCCTCTCCGCGACCCGGCGTAACTCGGTGATCGACTTCATTGCCCGTATTTTTGCCCTGCTCGGCGTGTCGTTCCCCAACTTCTGGCTGGGGATCATGTTCATCCTGCTTTTCGCCGTACGGCTCGATTGGCTGCCGCCTTCCGGTTACGGCAGTCCGGCCTACCTTGTCTTGCCCGCTCTGACCCTTGGGATCATTCTGGCCGGAATCTCTACGCGGCTGATTCGCTCCAGCGTGCTCGATGCGCTCGGCGAGGATTACGTCCGCACGGCACGCGCCAAAGGCCTCACCCGGCCAAAGGTGCTGGTGAAGCATGTGGTACGGAACTCGCTTCTTCCCATCGTGACCTACGTCGGCCTGCAATTCGGCACCTTGCTGGGCGGTCAAGTAATCATCGAGCAGGTGTTCTCCTGGCCCGGCGTGGGCCAACTGGCATTGGGCGCGGTCAATCAGAGCGATTTTCCCCTGGTCCAGGCCAGCGTCATGGTCCTCGCCGCCCTTCTCGTCCTGGTGAACCTCCTGGTGGACATCAGTTACGCCTTTCTGGATCCTCGCATCCAGTATCACTGAACGGACCCCATTGCCATGCGCCCGCTTGCACTTACTTCGGTACCGGTGGAAGCCCCCGATGAAGCAGACTTGCCGACTCGTCGCGGTCCGCGCCTGTTCTCGCGCGCGAACAGCGGTCTCTATCTGGGCGGTCTGATCATGCTGGTGGTACTGGCCTGCATGGTGGCGCCCAGCCTGATTACCCCAGGCGACCCGCTGGCCCTGAACCTGGCCGCGCGGCTGCTTGGTCCCGGCACGCCGGGTCATTCCCTGGGGACCGATCCCCTCGGTCGAGATGTCTGGCGGCTCATCGTGTACAGCGCCCGACCCTCGGTGGTGATCGCCCTGGTCGCCGTGGCGATTGGCAGCACGATCGGCGTCACCCTCGGCCTGGTTTCCGGCTACGTGGGTGGTTGGCTGGATGCGGTGATCATGCGATGGACCGACATACAGCTTGCCTTTCCGTTCATTCTGCTGGCCCTGGTCATCCTCAGCCTGTTCGGTACGGGCGTGCGCAACATGATTCTGGTTCTGGCCCTGGGCGGCTGGATGGACTACGCGCGAGTAGTAAGGAGCCAAGTACTGAGCGCCAAGGAGCAGGGCTTTGTGATCGCCGCGGTCGCCATCGGCGCCGGCACGTTCCGCATTCTCTTCCGCCACATTCTGCCGAGCGTGCTGGCCTCGGTGATTGTGCTGTTCACGCTCAATCTGAGTATCAACATTCTATTTGAGGCAGCCCTCACCTTCCTCGGCCTGGGGATCAGCCCCGAAACGCCTACCTGGGGCGGCATGCTGAGCGACGGGCGCGTCTACCTCAGCACGGCATGGTGGATTGCCACCTTCCCCGGCCTGGCGATCATGATTACCGCGCTGGGCATCAATATCCTGGGCGACTGGATGCGCGATACGTTGGATCCAAGAGTAGTAAGGGGCGGCAGAGCGTGAGCGATCAATCGCGAATATCCCTTGATCCGACTGCCCTGTTTTCGTTGACGGGTTTGCTCGCCGACCGCGATGGCGACGGGCTTCCTGAGACCGTGCGCGCCCTTCTCGTCTTAGGCGAGGGCGCGGCGCTCCCCGAGCAACTGGCCGCCGTAAACCTGGCCGCTCGGCTCGGCTTCGAGACGCTCGCCTTCGAGCTTCCCCTGGCGATGAGCGATCCCGCGTACGCGGAACCGGCGTTCACCGATCCGCTGGAAAATTCGGTCGGTGCGCGCATTCCCGTGTATCCTGGACGCCCCGGCACGCTGTCCCGCCAGTGCCCAGAGGCTCTGGCGCGCCTGCTTAAGGCATGCAGTCCTGGCGAAGGCATCATCGCCGTGTCAGCCGGCACGCCTGTGGCTGTGCTTATTGGCGGCGCCGATCCTGTCGGCCTCCATATCGCGGCCCTTGCCGCGTGTACCGACCGCGTTTCGACCGGCACGGCCCTTTCCGACACGAGCGTGGAAATTCGGGCCGTGCGCGTCTCAGCCTTGACCGACCCCGCGCTCGAGCGTGTGTCTGTCGCTTCCGCGCGGTTCGATCTCGCGCTCGATGGAGAATCAGCGGCCACGGCCGTGCCGCTCCGCTCGCTGGCCGATCTCTTCGGTCCTGCCGGCCTGGCCGTGGATGACGATGGCGACCTTCTGCCGGATCGTTCGCGCACCCGACTCGTCTTACCGGCCGACCTTTCGCCGCGTGAGGCTGTTGCCGCTGTCCACCTTGCGGCCCGCATCGGACTGGAAACGCTTGGCCTCGCCTTTCCCCTCGCGGTTGATGCCCTGTACTACAAGGCGGCGGACCACGAGATACCGCTGATAGTCCAGCCGCTCACCGCGCCCGCCGCCGCCAATGGCGCCGGTTCAGTTCGCCTTGTCTCCCAGGCGGAAAGCCACGAGATTCGCCTTGGCGGTAACGGGGAGGGCAGAGCCACCGCCCTGGAGGCCCTTGCCGGTCTCGATGTTGGGGTGCGGGCTGAGCAAAGCTCGCCGGCCGACCTCGAGCGGGGGATGGAGCGCCTGCTCGCCCTCGCTGACCCCGGTTCCGCCCTCTGTGCAGTTTTGCCGGCGCTGCATTCACTCGGCGCCGGTATAGCGTCGCTCCCCGCCGCCCCGCTTGACCTTTCGCTTGCTATGCCCTCCTCGATCCCCCTGGACCTGGAAGCAACCACCGCCTGCCTGAGGGATTTGGCAGCCGACGCCGTTCCAGACCGCGCATCCTCGGTCAACATTCGCCAGGTGAGCGCCGAGTCGTGGCTCGACGAGACGCATAACCTGGCCTGGGAGTTCGAGGACGCATGGCGCCTCGTGCAATCGGAAATTATGCCGCGTCTTGTCGCCTTGCCTGCGGGCAGCACTGACTGGCATATCGACCTTCGGTTGAGCGAGCCCGAACCTCGGCGCCAAACGCTGTACACGGCCATCGCGGCGCAACTGCGATCCGCCGGTATCGCGGTCACCCTCAGCCAGGTACGCATCCTCCCCACCTATCATCAGGGCCGAGCATGGCTCCTCGAATCGATTTTGCCGCGGTTGCTTGAGGTGCGGCCAACCGGGGTTATCGTTCGCGTCAAGCGCTTCGCCACGACCGGCGCCCTCGAGCTGCCACTCCGTTGGCTGCAGGATCTCTTTCCGGCCGATGAGTTGCTGGCGGCGCGTCTTGACCTTGCGGCCTCGGCCATCCAGTTTGAATTGGTCGATGACCTCCCCGTCACCTATGACGTTGAGGCGTTTGATCGGTCAGGGGCCCCGATACTCTGCGATTCGCTCGACGTGACCGTAACGACCCATCCCTATCTGGCTCGCTTTCCCGCCTGGGGCACGGTCTCGCCGCCCACGGGGCGTATTCGGCTTACAGTTGGGTCCGAGACGGTGGTAGACCGTCCACTTGCCTCCGATCCCGAGCGGATCTGGCGCCTGCTGCACGATACTTTGCTCCCCGAGGTTGAGGCCGCCATCCACCGCCATTGCGGCGGCGATCCGCGCCGCGACCAACAACCCTTTTTCAGCGAACTGACGGTTGAGGCGTGGCTGAGCGAAGATGATGGGCCGTTGGGAGTGCGCGAGGAACGTAATAGTCCCCTGGAGTCCCTGCACGAGGATATCTACTTCGTCCTCCTCGACTACTTTACCGCCCTGATCACTTCCCGCGAACCGGATCCTTACGTCCCGCCCTGGCTTTCGCCGGACAATGAGAGCCGCGCCCGCCGCGATGTCCGACGTTGGGGGATCGCTCCCGGACGGGTCGTGCCGCTCATTCATCGACGTGACGGGATGGCGCCCACCATACGCATCCGCCTTGAGGGGCCCGCGCCTACAGCATCCCTAACCTGGCGATGCGGAGGCGCCACCGGCATCCTGCCGCTTCGCCCCAGCCGGGAGGTGAGCGGCACTGTGGTCGGCCTGGAGTTTCCCGCCCCGCGCACCTCGCAAACGACCACGTTCCCGACCGCGGTGATTGCCTTGAACGGACCCCCCACCGAGCTTGCTCATGCTGACTCCTTGCTGCGCGCCCTCGGTCGGCTACGGCTCGCCGACATGGAGCCGCCCTTGACGATACCGAACACGCTCGGCCTTCGCCTTGTCTGCGCCGCGGGCGAGACCGTACACATCCCGCCGCGCGCCAGACTAGGGGACAGTCATCCTACCGATATGAGTAAGGCAAACGGGCCGTCGCTAGCCGATTCGGTGCCCTGGGATCGCGTGCTCCGACGTAACGAAGTGAACGATCAAATTCAGCGCCTCGGCAGGTTGCCGGGCATCCATGCATTCGTGGCCGGGCACTCGGCCCTTGGCCGCCCCTTGTGGGCCATGGAGGTTACCGTGCCGCGCGAGCGTGGTTGGTGGTCCCGTGCCAAGCTCAGCGGCTGGAAGTGCTCGCTCCTCCTCAATGGCCGCCACCACTCCAACGAACCCGCTTCCACCAGCGCTCTCCTCCGCATGGCGGAATTGTTGGCCACGGACGATCAATGGCGGTGTTTTCTCAAAAGGGTGAACGTCATATTTCTGCCGGGCGAGAACGCGGACGGCATGGATCTGGACGACCTCCTGGTGGCGGAGCACCCAAACTGGATGCACC
>JAICHN010000227.1 GCA_025924845.1 Chloroflexota bacterium
GGGGAGACCGTATCGCTCCGGTCGGCCCACCGCCAGTTGCAGGACAGCCTGCATCACTCTCTGCCGCGCCTGCCAGGGGATACGCCGGCGGATGCGCTGGGGTATGCGCGGATCGCCGAGGTTGAGTGGGAACGGTAACGTATCACCCACCCGGCCGAAGAGATGCTTGGGGAGGATGTAGGCGCCGCGCCGCGCCACCAGGTAGGTCCGATTGGCCGCGTAGCTGCTCTCCACGGCGATATCCATGGCCGAGTTGCCCATGCCCACGACGATAACCTTCTTCCCCGCCGGCATAGCGTTATCGCGGAAGGATTGCGCATGCATTTGCGTACCGTCCCATTTTTGTTGCCGAGTACCCAGTTCCCGCCGATGCAGTTGCTCTTTTCATAACAATCGAACGGGACGCCGCGATCGTACAGCGCCTTGACTGCGGTAATCCCTGATGACCCGGCTCCGATAATGCAAGCGCGCGGCAACGACGTCATAAGCTGCCCTCCTGTAATAGAGGTACCTTAGCGTTCCGCCTAGTATACTGTCAACACACAAAACCAAACTCCATGCAACCCGAAGCAATCAGCTAGACGGCTTGGCGAAAGGCGGCATAGCACAGCTGATCGGCCCTCGGTCATGGCCGGCGAGCGGGCACTCCAGGCGCGGCCAGTTGCCGCATGACGTTTGGCTCGGCAGGCTCCTCCCACGGTACCTGGACATGAAAACCCCACAGGCGAAGCAACAGCGGAGACGCTTCGGTCAGCAGCGCGGGGTCTATGCCGCGGGTGTGATCCTCCTGTGGCTTGGCCCAGGATCGGCAGAAGAACACGGTCAGACCGCGCCGCGCCGCCGTTGACCGGTTCGCCCCGCCCCCATGAAACAGCCGCGAATCGAAGACGACGACCGAACCAGCCTTCCCTGTAGCTTGCAACTCACCTGGATAACTCTTGCCCTGCTCTACCGCTCCGTCCCAAAGATGCGAGCCGGGCACCACGTGGGTAGCCCCATTCTCTTCCGTGAAGTCGTCGAGCATCCACATGCTGTTGACATGCGTGGGGAAAGGAATACGGCGATCGAGCAACCAATCTCGGTGCAGCCGCTGTTTGGGAGCGCCGGGATAGGTCGAGCGCGTGTGCATGCTTCCCAGGATGAAGTCATCGCCGAGCAAGCCGGCCATAAGCTCCACGATCGCGGGATGTTGCACCATCTCGCGGAAGGCGGCATGCTTGTTGGTCAGGTTGACGGAAAAGCGCACCTGCGCGCCATGCCCTGTCAAGCTCCCCTCTTCCCTGGTGAACACCTCCTCGGTCGCCGCGCGCAGGCTCTCCACTTCAGCGGACGAGAAGACATCGGGCAACGTGGTGAAACCCTGGTCGGCCATCCGCTCCATATGGTGTGTGTCTAGGTGGGTCATCCTACTCCCTCTCAACTCGGCATGAGAAAACATCGTCGCCGCGATCCGGCGGCTATCGCCCGTCGCCTCCTTCCCAGGGCAGCCCCGTCCATTGCACATCGTGGATACCGTGGAACAACGGGCCTGGAGTCGCCAAAATACAGTGCGCGGCAAAGGCCGGAGACTCGGGATCGCGCGCATACTTGATCAGCACGTCATTCCAGCCCTGCTGTAGCGACACATCCACGTAGGAGTGGTGGTCGCCGCCGTAGTTGGGACGGAACAGGCTCGCCTCGGGCACCGTAAGTACGGGCGCTCCATTCACCCACAGCTTCCGCGGGCAGGTGGCGGGTATGCCGACGCGCGCATCCCGTGGCCGTGGGGTATGCAGGAAGAGGCGGGCATAACGCACGCCGGTCCAGTCAGGCGGCAGCGGCACGGCATAGTCGAGGCTGTGCGCGTAATGCCATCCCTCCGCGCCGGCGCGAGACAGGCGATCCGCTGAGGTGAACTCCGGGGAGAAGGCATAATCGAGCAATTCGGCGGCTATGCCGGTTGTCTCCGGCCGCGCTTCCCACAGGAGCCAGCGCCGCGCCCCGACCAGCACCACGGGAAGTACCGCTTCGGCTGGGCGATCTCGGGGCGTGATCCGCAGGAAGAGGCGGTTGCTGTTGCGAAGTAGGGCGGGATCGTCGACTGCCACGGCATACCGGATGGCGGCGGACCCACCGGCAGCTATCTCCAGTTGTTGCGTGTTCGACGGCTCAGCCCGCCAACCTTCCGGTACGGTCAGTGCCACGTCGACCACTAACGCATCATTGCGGGTGTTTCGCGCACGGACGGACAGCCCTCGCGGCATGCCGGGCACAATGGCGGGCGAGATGTCATACTCCAGCTCAACCTCGAGCGCGTCAAGGGTATGATGCAGCAGCAACGGACTGCCGGCCGCATAGGCTGGGACGTCCGCCGCGTACAGACTCCGGACATCGAGGCCATGCAGGTCCGTCGCCTCGCCAATCTGAAGCGCGGCGCCCCGCCAAGCCAGGAACCGTCGGCCCAGCGTGCATACCCGGTCGGTGAGTTCCGCCAGTGTCGTGGGCACCGGATTGGCAGCGGTCGCGGTATTGCGCACGCCGCCCCAGCTCTCATTGGTGGTAACGGTGTCACCGAGTGGCGCGGTCCAGCGTTCGGGCAGGTCGGACCTACCGCCCAGAATGCCGAGCAGCGCGCCGACCGTGGCGCCGGTGCAGTCCGTGTCGTAGCCGCAGTTAACCGTGATGCAGAGCGCGTCGCCGAAATCGGCGCCATACAGCCAGCCGATCACCTGGAAGCCCAGATTGGTCGGCGAATACTGGGCCACGTAGTGGGGCGCGGCCTCGCGCACACGCTCCCGTGCCGCGCGCCAATCCAGCCCATCGCGATGGGCTTGCCGCGCGGCCTGTATCGCGCGCGCGGTGACCGAGGTGGATGGGATGTAGCTCAGGGCGATATCGAGCAGTATGCGCGGGTCCTTCTCGACGAAGGCGGCGGATTGGAGCGCGGCGTTGAACATCTCGCCCCAAACACTCTCTCCGCCCGCGTGGTCGACGATCGCGTCCTCGTAGGCGTAGCGGGCGGCGAGATCGGGCTTTCCGGGCGCCAGGCAGGCCCAGATCTCGCTGCGAATAGGCGAGCCCATACAATCGCGGAACCAGTTGTTATAGAAGCCGGAGACGGGCGGGTTGAGGCCGAGGCGCAGGTTGGTCTTGTGCAACCCATACTCGTCCCAGTTATAGCCCACGTAGTCGAGCCAGTATTGGGCGAGCTCGCGGGCGCCAATCTCAAAACCGCGCTCCTCCAGGGCCTTGAGCCAGATAAGCTGCAGTTCCAGGTCGTCATTGGGAATGCCGCCCTCGCGCAATTCCAGGTACCAATCGATGTTAAACGGCTCGGCCTCCCCATACATTCGCTCCAGCGGCGCGCCCAGCGTACCGCCGCAGTTCTTGCCTAACCAACAGGCGTAGACTTTGTCCCGGTATTCTTCGCGGCTGAGTGTCGCCATCTCTCCCGTCCCCTTATCACTAACCCAGCGCGCCGCGCCTGCTACCCCTTGACGCCGGTGACTACGATGCCCTGAATGAACCAGCGTTGGCAGACGAGAAACAGCACGATACACGGCAGCACGGCCAGAACCAAGCCTGCCATCAGCAACTCGGTATGCGTGATGTATTGGCTTTGCAGTGTCGTGAGGCCGAGTGGGAGCGTGAAATTGTCACCGCTCGACAGGTAAATCAGGGGGTAGAAGTAGTCATTCCAGTTATAGAGAAAGGTGAAGGCCGCGACGGTGATCAGAGCGGGCCTGACCGCGGGCAGACCGATGCTCCAGAAAATACGGAAGTATCCGCTTCCATCGATCTTGGCGGCTTCCTCGATCTCTCGCGGTAGGGTCAGGAAAAATTGCCGCAGTAGGAATAAGGCGAACGGCTGGGCAAAGAGCTGCGGCACGACCAAGGGCGCGTAGGTGTCGAGCCAACCTAGATCCTTGAACATCACAAACTGCGGGATAAGGGTTAGCCAGTTCGGCACGATCAAGGTGCTGACCGCGATCAGGAACAGCAGGTTGCGCCCTGGGAAACGCAGGCGGGCAAAGCTGAAGCCCACCAGGGCCGAACTGAATGTCGTGCCGATCGTGCTGGTGCCGGCCACGAAACAGGAGTTCGCGAAAAAACGCGGAAACGGCACCGTCTGGAATAGGGTGCTGTAGTTCTCCCAAACCCAACGACTTGGCACCCAGATGATCGGAAAGGCGTTGATCTCGTCAAGGGGTTTCAGGCTGCTGGACACCATCCAGTACAAGGGGAAGAGCAACACGGCGGAGCCCGCGATCAGGGTGAGGTAGACCAGGGCACGCCGGATAACGGCCAACGACGAAAACCCGCGCCGTCGGCGCCTGAACTCCCCATCCACGTGCCGTCCATCCATGGCAACCGAACTCATGTCGTTCCCCTTTGACAACAGGCCGGTACTACATACCTCACGCTACTCGTCACCAGGGTAAAACACCCAGTAGCGGGCCGAGCGGAAGATGGCGACGGTCAGGAGCAGGACAACCACGAAGAGCGCCCAACCTAGAGCCGAGGCGTAGCCCAAACGGTTGAATTGAAAGGCTGTCTGATAGATGTAGATGGAATAGACATAGCTGGCATAATTCGGGCCGCCAACACTGCCGCCATTCATGCCGGTCGTTAACACGAACACAAGGGTGAACACCTGGAAACTGGTGATAATACCGAGGATTAGGTTGTAGAAGATCGTGGGGGTCAGTAATGGAAGGGTGACATGCCGGAACCTGCGCAACGCGCCTGCTCCATCCAGCATTGCTGCCTCGTAGAGCTCGGTGGGGATGGCCTGCAGGCCGCTGAGAAATACCAGCATGCCGTTGGTGCTCCCCCACAGACTGGCGATCACCAGCGACGGGATAACCCAATCCTCACTGGAGAGCCAGGGTACTCCCTGAATGTTGAAGGTATTCAAAACGGAGTTCAGCAACCCGAATTGCTCGTTAAACATGAACTGCCACAGCAGAGCAATCGCGGCGCCGGTAACCAGTGACGGTAGGTAGAATATCGTGCGCCAGATCGGCAGCAGGCGCACCTTTTGATTGAGCAGCACGGCGATGCCCAGCGATAGACACAACCCCAACGGCACCGTCAAGGCAGTGAAGAGCGCCGTCACCTTCAGCGATTGGCGGAACAGCGGATCGCTTGACAGCATGTTCTGATAGTTCGTGAGGCCAATGAAATGGAGCGCGGAGTTGCCCCCGCCATAGTCGGTGAAGCTCATCCCGAGCGCGACGAGCACCGGTCCCAGGACGAACCAGAGGAAACCAATCAGCCACGGCAGCAAGAACACATAGCCGGCGGCTGCCTCGCGCCGCGCCATCGTGAACGCGGGTCGTCTGGGGTTGGACGCCGCGGCGCCGGGCGTTCCTACAACTGCCATACCATGCCTCCTACCCATGGCGCGGGCAGGGACGGCCACGGCCGGCTTGACGGCAGAGCCGCCCCTGCCCGTGAACCCCTGTCCGCATTCGGAAAGCGCTGATCGTACCGCTAGAACTTGTACTTCTTGATTGCCGCGTTCGCAGCTGTCTGCCATTGCGCGAGCTGTTCTCGCACCGGCTTGTTTGAGGTGAGCATGTTGCCTATATAAGTGCCCGAGATGGTTGACAGCTCGGTGTAATAGGGTACCGACGCCAGATTGTAGGAGTGAGGCAACTCGTCGGCAAAGATCGAGACATGCGCGGGTGGTAACTTTGCCGCCTTTGCCGTGCTAACCCACAATGGGACGGCTGATCGGCGTCCCGGTATGCTGCGGACCGGCTCCGAGATCAGGATCTGTGCCGATCTGGTGCTGGTCAGATACTTGATCCAGGCCCAGGCTTCCTTTGGATGCTTCGAGGTCGTGGCGATTGACCAGGCGCCACCCGCCGCTGAAATCGGCAGCCTGCCCGCGGGACCTTTCGGCACTGGCGCCACATCCCAGTCGAACCGATTGCCGATGTCGTTTCGATGCTGAAGGGTTGCCCACGAGCCATCCACCACCATGGCGACCTTACCGGTGGCAAACGTGTCGGTACCCGCGGGGAATGTGCTGCCCTTGATCACCGACCCTGTCTTGAACGTGGCGTCCTGAACCGTTTGGAAGAGCTCGGCACTCCCAGGCGTATTGATATTGAAGCTGCGAAAGTCCTTGCTGTACCACTCGCCGCCCCAGGCAAGCACGAAGCCCGCGGTGGTCCAGAAAAAGTTTAACGGCGTGAAATCGAGTCCCCACTGGGTTTGCCGCACGCCGGATTTCTCGGTAAACTGGGCTGCGAGCCGAAACACGTCATCCCATGTCAAGCCGCTGCTTGCCGACGGATACTTGACGTGATGCTTGTCGAAGATAGCTTTGTTGTAATAGATACCCAGATCGGAGAAATCATAGGGCAGGCTGTAGAGATGCCCCTTCCAGGTCATCTGCGCCACTTCCGCCGGCCAGAAATCACTGGTTTCCATCTTGTCGTGGGCCATAAAGGAGTTGAGGGGCAGCGTCCAACCATGGGTGGCGCGGTCGGCCGTGTTATAGGTGCGGTTATACCAGACATCGGGCAGGGCGCCGGCGACACCACGCGTAGGAATCAGTGTCTGATCGAATGACGCCCCCGCGTTGGGATAGTTGGTAAGATGAATCTTGATGTTTGGGTTGGCAGCCTCAAAGCTGCTGATAATCTTGTTGAAGAGCGGGACATCGGTCGCGGCGTCATGATTGGTCCAGAACTCCAGGGTTACGGAGTCCGCCGCGCCTCGAGCCTGGGCGGCCTTGGGCAGTACGGACCCCGCGGCCAACGCGGCGCCGGTAGCGGCGGCGCCGGCGAGCAGGGTGCGGCGAGATACGGGCTTGGTCACGTCCATTTCGAGTGCTCCTTCGTATACAGCCTCGGCGCGTCGTCGGTTGACTGGCCGACATGGTGGTGAAAAAAGGGAGGTTTGGCGCAACCCGCGCCGCGTCTACCTCCCGCGGCGATTTTCCTTTCTCCCCGCGTGTTTCAACTAATCGGCCCCCTATCGGGGATGATGACGTGAAGTACACCGGACGGCAGGGGAGGTCCACTCGATTGGCGTACAATGATATGGCAAGGAAGGATGCGCTTCTGGTGCGGGGTGCCAGGGTGTGCGATCCGTTCCAGCAGGAAGGTGGCGGCTAATTGGCCGAGTTCGTGTGTCGGCTGACGGACGGTGGTCAGTGCCGGATGCGCAAGAGCAGCCTGCGGGATGTCATCGAAACCAACGATAGAGATATCATCCGGTACTGCCTTTCCCTGGTCGGCAATTTCGGCCATGGCGCCAAAGGCGGTACGGTCGTTCACGCAGACAATGGCGGTTGGAGGGTCCGAAAGGAGGAGCAGCGCCCGTGTCTCTCGCCGTCCGCTCTCCTCGTCCAGGTTGCCCTCGCGTACCATGTGCAATTCAGCCGGTAGACCCGCCTCCGCCAGCCCCTGTCTATAGCCGGTAAGGCGCCCGATCGCGACACCGAGGCTGATTTGCCCGCCTATAAAGCCAATGCGTCGGTGGCCGAGTGCCGCCAGGTGGGTAACGGCCGCTCGCGCGCCGGTCACGGTATCGGTACTCACCTCGTCCATATGCGGGTGAACGGGCGGGCGGCCGAGGGTGACCATGGCGGTGCCCTTATCGCAGGTGGTATGCAGCAATTGCATATTCTCGTCGGATCGCTCGCCCTGGGTCGGGGTCAGGATAATGCCGTCGACGCGTTTGCGCCGCAGCGCCTGGACCACGTCTCGCTCCATGCGAGGACTATCGATGTTACAAATGATCGGAATGAAGCCCGCTTGCTGCGCCACATCTTGCACACCGCGGGCCACCTGTGCGGAGAAAGGATTGGCGATATCGGTCAACAGCAAGGCAATTAATCCGCTCTGCTTGGTTTTCAGGCTACGCGCCAGGCCATTCGGCTCGTACTGCAAGAGGTCCATGGCCTCCTGGATCCGGGCCCGCGATTTCATGCCGACATATCCACTGCCGTTGATCATGCGCGAGACCGTCGCGGCCGATACGCCGGCCCGCTGGGCAACGTCATAGATCGTTGTGATTACACCACTCCGGGCTGATTGTGGAATGGGTTTCATATTGGAAGGATTATGTACCTCATTTCGAGCATTGTCAAGCGGTGGTTTCTGGGCCTCCCGCTGGTCAACGCGGCAGGTTAATCGGGCGATTTGGACAAAAAGTCGCATAAATCAGCCGTTATATTTCCACATTGTCCGCCGTACTTCCCTCACCGAATGGAATTATATTAGGCCTAAACTCATCACACGGTTGTCGGTGGAGAGAAATCGGTTCCACAAACCTGCGGCCTGAACGGGTCCCGTACGCGCGCCGCTCCGTATGTGGGCGATAGGGTCACTACCTTGAAGGGAAGCCCGGTGAGCGCGGTGATGTGGCCTCCGAAGCGTGGCCGGCGGCTGGTCCCTCAGTTCTCCGGCCCAA
>JAICHN010000228.1 GCA_025924845.1 Chloroflexota bacterium
CGGGTCACGCCAAAAACAATCCACCTGGAGTCGCTCCCTTTTTTCTCCAGTTCCGGAGTGGTGATTAATTCTCAGGCGCAACCGGGTCACTATCTCGGCAGGCGAATTACCCGTGGTCTGCAAATGGGGCCCACGCAGTTTGCCACGGTAAGCATCGCGCTGGGCGGCCGTTACGACACGTTGACCGGAACTGTCTATGTGGATGATGGACAGAAGGGCGCCGGTTCCTTTACCATGACCGGCTACAATTCGCGCGGCAAGTCATCCTCCCTTTTCTCGGCCTCACTCGTCCATGGGAAGCAGGAAACCTTCACCATAAGAATTACGAACATCACATCACTCACGCTCAGCATGGGAGTTAATGGGTGGTTTGATGTAGTAGCCGACTTAACGGCGGGCACTCAGGCACCGAAACCGCCGAGTGGGCCACAGGTGATTGTGCGCTACCCGACGGGCGGGGCCGGCGTGGCGGCCAACAGTATGGTCCTATTCGCCTGGCAGCCGTTTCCGCACGCTTTGAACTATGTACTGCAACTGTGGCTGGTTCGTCAGGACGGCGGGACGGTGCTAAATAATAAGAGCCTCGTGACCATGACTACCTTGATCTATCACTCGACGACCTACTCTTGGGACAATCATGGCTTCCTACCGGGCGTCTATCAATATGACTTGATTCCGCTCGATGCCAACGGCAACGCCCTGGCTCCCCGTAGCAATCCCCAGCAGATTACCCTGGCCAGTTAGGGCGGCCCGTGCCTTAATACCGTGACGGGCGGGGCATCCTTTGTGCTGCTCTCCGCTAGGTTACTTTAATGAGCGCGGGGCGCCGCATTGGGCCGACTGGGAGTTTCGAGCGCCTACCCGTATCAACGGGCCGCATGGCCTGGGGGTGGATCGCCCGGCTGACTCGGTGCAGTTGAGGCGCGCCGTGACCCGCGGGCGGCCGCGGGCCGAGTTGCGTCAACTCGGCAATCCTTGGATTGACGGCATGCCTCTCGACGGACGGTATACCGACAACCTCAAAGGGCGAGGTCCGATAGGTTCAAGCCGACTGGCGCGCCCCCACCGGAATCTCGCTCCGTCGCGCCGCATCTTCCGCGTAGAGATCCTCGCCGAAGGTAAGCTCCACGGTTCCTTCGTCGAACCGCAGCGGCTGGCCGTGTGCTTGCACTTGGTCAAAGGTGTCGCGTCGCTGGAGCATCATACGAGCGAATACGGGAAGATCATGAATGATGTAGCGTTTCCACAGGCGGCGCGGCTCCTGGGCCAATCGATAGAGCCATTCCAACCCATGTTGCTGAACCCACAGGGGAGCGCGGCGCACGTTACCGGCCAGCATGTCAAACGAGCCGCCGATTCCCATGCAGACAGGGACATTCAGCCTCTCTCCATACCGATGAATAAATTCCTCCTGCTTGGGTGCGCCGAACGCGACGAACAGCATATCGGCGTTGGCCGCGCTCACCATGCGGGCACATCGCTCCAACTCCGCCGGTTCCGAATTAGGCGGTGAATAGGTACCGACGATCCGGACGCCCGGAAACCGCCGGCGGAGAACCTGGGCCGCGTCATTGGCCACGCCGGGCGCGGCCCCCAACAGGAAAATGCCGTAACCTCGGCCGGCTGCCAGCTGTGCGCAGGCCAGGATCATATCCACGCCGGTTAGTCGAGCAGGGAGGCGAACATGTTGTCGCCTTGAGGCCCATACGAGGGGCATGCCGTCCGCCAGGACCAGGTCCGAGTTATTCACCAGATTCCGGAAGCCTTCATGCTTGTCCGCCAAGCGGAGAAAATCGACATTCACCGTCACCACCTGATGGAAACGGCGTGACTGCACATAGGTGTCAACGCGGGCAATCGCCTCAGTCGCATCCACACAATCTATCAAAGTGCCCAGGAGATTTACCTGAGTGCGCATGTGAAGTTACCTACCCTAGCTATGTCCACCTTGAGCCCTAGATTCTCAGCGTAACAAGGCATGGTTAAGGGTCGGTTGGGAGGGCGGTAAGATTTTGGTGGAGATAGGAATCAGGAACCGGACGGACTGATGTGAACCGGACATTAACCGGTTCGTGAACCTACCGTTGACCGGCGGATGCTACTGTGACCATAGGCCGAAGCACGTGCGCGATGCTCGCGGCGGATGATGTGCAATGGTCAACCTGACCGAGGCCGTTCGACCCCGTCCATCGGCGTACGGTCGTACGGCTTGATGCGGCGGTCAGCGCCGGAATGGTGTTAGAGAAAATATCATGCAGGAAGGTATCGCCTCTTCGGCGCCGGCAACCGTTATCGAATCGCCGGCAGCCGGCTTGACCGCGCGTCCCCAGGCCCAGATCACCGCGCCCACCCTCTCCGTGATCGCCGCCGTTACCGTGGCGTTGGACCTAATAGTGGTGTGGCTTGCATTCTGCGGCGCATATTTCTTGCGCTATAGCTTAGGCTGGGTACCGGGGGGCCGCGGCACCCTACCTATCCCGCTTGCCGATTGGGTTCCGTTTGGCCTGTTGTTTAGCCTGGTAGCGGTGAGCAGCCTAGCTCTTTCCGGGCACTACCGGAGAGGGTTGGGCCGAGACCTCCTCGACGAGGTTCCGTCTATCATGCGCGCCACCCTCGTCGCGGTCGGAGCGGTGGTCATCCTTACCGCCTTCTTTCCTATTGCCGAATACTCACGGTTGGTAGTAGTGTATGCATGGATCTTGGTGATCCCTTTCCTCGTAGTAGGACGGGCGTTGCTCTATGCCGCACTATCGGGCTTGCATGGGAGCGGGTGGAACACACGACGAGTATTGGTCGTGGGCACGAGTACGATCGGCAAGATGGTGATGCAGCGTGTGTTGGGCCGCCGGCGCTACGGTTATAACCTGGTAGGGTTTCTGCATGAGTCACCCGACGGTGCCGACACGGGAAGTTTGCCACTTGAGGCGCCTGGGGATTTCGGCCGCTTTAAGTGCTTGGGCAGCGTCGAGGATTTGTCGCGGGTACTCGAGGAGCGCCGTATCGATGACGTGATCTGTGCCTTACCGGCGCGATCACATGCGGACATCGCCGACTTGTGTACGCAGTGCGAGCAAGCCGGGGTGGCGGTCAAGTTGGTGCCTGATTTGTTCGAGCTCAGCCTCTCGCGCGTCCATATGGAGCATCTGGCCGGGATTCCATTAATTGATGTTCGGCATGGACGACGACGGATCGCGGCGCGGGTGATCAAACGGCTCGTCGATGTGGTCATCGCGGGCATCGCCCTGATCCTAGTTTCCCCCATCCTGGTGGCTACGGCCATCGCAATCAAACTGGATTCCCCTGGTCCGGTATTAGCCAATCAACAGCGGGTGGGGAAAGGCGGCAAGCCCTTTACGTTCTTCAAGTTTCGCTCAATGCGCGTGGGGGCCGAACAGCATCGAGCTGCCCTGGCCGAACAACTTGGCGTGGTGACCCCCCGCATCTTTAAGGACCGTAACGATCCACGACGGACTCGCGTTGGGCGGTTCATCCGGAAGTGGTCGATCGACGAGTTACCTCAATTGCTCAACGTGCTTCGAGGTGATATGAGCCTGGTCGGTCCCCGCCCTCCGCTTCCCTCGGAAGTCGCTCTCTATCAACCGCACCACTACAAACGTCTTGAAGTACCCGGCGGCATTACCGGCCTCTGGCAAGTAAGTGGACGAAGCGACATTGAGAGCTTCGAAGAGGTGGTTACCATGGACACCTACTACGTGGATTGCTGGACACTCGCCCTCGATTTCCGTATCTTGCTACATACGGTAGTTGCCGTACTTGCGCGAACCGGAGCGTATTAGGCATGCGACATTCCACTTATTTGAAGCATGAGCTCGCCGTGGCCGGTCTTCGCTGGTTACCACTGTTCATCACGTTACTTCTGGCTATCCCGCTAGCCTTAGTTCTTGGTGTCGTGCGTTTTCAGCTTAAGGACGGCTGGCATCCGGTTCACAGTGTGGTTGCCTTGAATGATGCTGATGTCGTGGCCATGCTCGCCATAGGGCTGGTGGCTGCTTTACCGGCCATTCTGATTCAGCGCCGGTTGCTCGCGCAGCTGCGAGCAGAGGCGATTCGCGCGGAGAACGATGCCGTGGCCCGAGTGTGCGAGGCTGTAGCGCGCGAGTTCGCCCAACCGCTTACCGGTACCCTTGCCTATAGCGAACTGCTGCTCATGGACAGCCAAAGCCCTAGCGAGTCACAGCGCCGTGCCCTGGATGGCCTGCGTGAAGGTATCGCCCGGCTGGATCATCTCCTCTATTCGGTGCGCGGCGCCGTTCATGACCTACCGGCTCCCTCGTCGGGTGCGCATGTCGCGGATAGTGTCATGCTCGCCGTGAATCGTCGCGTCCAGCGGAGCCCGATTGTGGCGCATGATACGGCGCGGACACCGGTGGAGTCCGGCCGAACGGCCAGGTAGTCGTCGGTCAAGAAATCTTTGCCTTGAGCCGCGGCCGTCGTGCCCCAATCTATGGCTGGAAACGATGTGATCCGGCCGCCCAGTCGGTCAGGAAGACTGACGAAGCATGTAGCCCAGACCGGCCACCGTGCGAATAAGGTCATCAGAGCCGAGTACGGTTGCCAATCGTTTGCGAAGATTACTGATGTGAGTCTTCACCACGGACACATCGCTCTCGGCATCATAGTGCCAGATTCTACTCATGATCTGCTCGGACGAAATTACCCGGCCTTCGTTATCGAGCAGGAGACGGAGAATTTTCCCCTGAATTGGAGTCAGCTTGATCCGTGTGTCCTTGCAAAGCACCTCATGCTGCTCGGCATCGAAGCTTCCCTTGCCAAGCTCATAGCGTGTTTTTTGGGGGCCGCCGTTTTCGGCGCCGCGAGAGCGTCGCAAAACCGCCTGGATACGGTAGCTGAGAATCTGCATACTAAAGGGCTTGACGATGTAGTCGTCGGCCCCATGCTGGAATCCCTTAACAATATCCGTGTCGGTATGGCTGGCGGTCAGCATGATAACCGGCATGTGGCCCTCACGCCGCAGCTGGCCGCATAGGGTTAGACCGTTCACATCCGGCAGATGCAGGTCAAGGAGTACGGCATCAGGCGGATCGGATTGCACTAGGCGTAGCGCCGTCGCTCCATCGGCGGCTACGGAGACATTGTAGCCGTCGCGGGCCAGGGCGTATTGGAGCAGATCGGTGAGGTAGGTGTCATCGTCCACGCACAGGATCTTCGGTGGAGCAGCCGTGGTAAGGCGATGCATCATAAAGGTATGTCCTTCGCTGGATAGGATCCCCACAGTCTAGATACCTTAATTGAACACTATGGCGCCTTGAATGTCATTCCCCGTTCGGGTACCTTCGGTCCGTCTTCCTCAATGCCGGAACGTGCGGCTTGGCAGGTGAGCGTCATAGGGACGGGTTATGCACGCGTAGGTCCCTTCAGTCCGCTGGGCGGGGATGACGGAGGACACCGACCACCTGGAACCAGGGTGGATCCGGGTGAGGATTCCGGTCGATCGTCATGCCTAAGCGCCGCATCACGGCGATTGAGGCGGCATTGTCATAGGTTGTGGTGGCGACGACCCGGTGCAGCTTTAGCTCGTGAAATGCATAACCAATCAACGCCCAAGCCGCCTCCGTAGCGTATCCTCGCCTTTGCCGGCTCGGCGCTACAGCCCAGTAGAGCCCGAACTCCGTTGAGTACAAGGGTTCGTCGTCGTTGCCAACCACACCTCCGGCAAAGGTAGGCAGCAGGCCGAAAGGCGCCAGGCAGGGCACGAACCCGCAGAGGCCGATAAGCCCGCCTGTTTCCGCCAATTCAATCGCCCGGTCGCCGTACGGCGGTTGATAGAGGGTTTCCAACGCCTGATAATTGAGGGTGCTCCACAATAGGAGACGCTCGCGGTCGGCCCGTCCGGCAGGCCCCTGCGTGCCCATGTCGGCTGCGGCAAGGTCGACATCCAGGAGCTGATGAACCGCATCCAGGTCCTCCATACGCAGGGGTCGAATGACAAGCCTCTCCGTAGTGAGAATCGGCATGTGCATGGCGGTCCTTGGCTGCACAGGCGCTGAACTAGGCTGAATTACATGGATGTGTATTGCCATGATAGCGAATGCCGGCGAGAATGGTCAGCGGCTCATCGTCAAATGAGCAGGGAGGGCGCCGGTCGGCGCCCTCCCTGCTCATCGCCCATCTTAAAAGCTTTCACCCGCCGGGCAGGCAGCTAGCATTCGCTGTAGCCGCAGCCATGGCATTTCTTGCAACCCTCTTCGAGCACGAAGGCGCCGCTGCTCCCACACTGTGGGCAGAGGTTACCCAGCACCCGTGCCGTGGGGATAGTGAGTTGGGTGGGAACGGCGAAATCATGACCGTTTAGCGCCGTGTGACCATTCATCGGCCTGCTGATCGGCGCGGGCACGTTCGACAGACCCTGTTCGAGGTGCGACATGAACGCTTGGGACAGGGCATCGGGGAGAGAGAGTACGCGGCTGGCTCCGAATCCGACCGAACGGCTGCCACCAATACCGCGTAGTTGCGTTGCGATGAGGTGGAGACGCTCCTCCGGTTCGATGGGCGATGGTAAGCGGAGTGTGAGGGAGATCAGACGACCCAAAGCCTCGGCCAGCGCCGCGATATCCGATCCCGCCCGGCCCACGCTGAGGAACACCTCGACCGGACCCGAGTCGTCGGAATTAATGGTAATGTTGGCTGTGCCCTCGGGCGCCCGCACCTGGCGCGTGTAGCCGAACACGACGGACGGGCGCGGCTTAACCGCGGCAGGAGTGGCCGGCGCGACGGGGACGGCGGGTACGGGCGCGACCTCGGTGGTAGACGACGCGGCCGGCGGCGCGTCCTTGGTGCCCACATTCAATACCTGGCCCGTGGAGAGACAGCCGTCTCGAAACACCGTGATGCCTTTGCAGCCTTCGGCCCAGGCCATCAGGTAGGCATCCTCAATATCTTTTACGGTGGATTCGTTGGGCAGATTCACGGTCTTACTGATGCTGTTGTCTACGCCATGCTGGAACGCGGCTTGCATCTTGATATGCCAGTCCGGCGTCACCTCATGCGCATTGACAAACACCCGCCGCCACTTTTCAGGGACTTCGTCAATGTCCTCGATTGAGCCATGCTCGCTCACCTTCTCCAGCAGCGCTTCAGAGTAAAAGCCCTGTTCGCGGGCAATACGGGCAAAGATCGGATTACTGAGCACAAGGCGGCGCTCGGTGGGTTTCCCACGGTCGACCACATGGGTAAAGGCCAGGGCAAAGACCGGCTCGATACCGCTTGAGCAGTCGGCAATGATGCTGATCGTGCCGGTGGGCGCAACCGTAGTGAGAGTAGCATTGCGTAGCGGCGGGCCATCTCGATAAATCGACCGCGCAAAATTGGGGAAGGCGCCGCGGCTGCGGGCCAGCACCTGCGACTCATCATGGGCGATACGGTTCACAAAGCGCATCACCTCTTCACCCAGAGCCAGTGCTTCCTCCGAATCGTAGGGAATGGCCAGCAGGAAGAGCAGATCGGCCCATCCCATAATGCCCAAACCGATTCGGCGATTGGCGCGCACGGTCTCGTTGATTTCGGGCAGGGGCAATGGATTGATCTCGATCACGTTATCGAGGAAGCGCGTGGTGACGCGGGACACCCGCTCCAGCTCCTCCCAATCCACGCCGTAAGACCCGGACGGCTCGCGGGTGACGCATGCTGCAAGATTGATACTGCCGAGGTTGCATGCATCATAGCCGCCAAGCCACTGCTCACCGCACTGGTGCGTGACCAGACCATTAGCTATGATACTGTGGGTGACAGGCTCCGTGGTATCGAACACATCGGCCACGCCGGCGTCCTCGATAAGGGCCACTTGGGTAGTGAAGTCCTCGCGGTTGGACAGGCGTTTCTTCGCAGCGATCCACTGCTCCAGCTGATCCTGTTTTCGATCCTGGAGAAAGCCGATTTCTTGCGCGAATCGGTCCCGATTGGCTTTGTCGATGATCACCTCGTATTGCGCCTGAGTCGCATACGATGTCGCGACGCGCGCGCTGTTCGGCAGTAAGGTAAAGCCCGACTGGCGACGGAGGCGGATAGCACTGACGATGCCGAAATTGAGCATGAGCTGCTGGACATCGCGGGCGAGGTCCTTGGATGACGTGGCGAGGCGGACACTACACGTCCCCTTGGCCACACTCGTTTGGACGCTGCCGTCGGCGCTAAACAGGCCGCGCAAGAAGCCTACCACTGCCTGCCGAGGCGCTGTGTAGATGCACTCCGGCACCCGCTTATGCTCCGCCCGAGCACCGGTAAGGCCGAGTCCCGCGAAGAAATCCGCCACCAAGCCGGTGTACTGCAATTGCAGATGGCCCGGGCGTTGCACGCGGCTGCCGCCATAACCAAACCACCTTTGCAACCGCTCCTGAACGACATCGGCAAGCTCGCCGTCGGCGTC
>JAICHN010000229.1 GCA_025924845.1 Chloroflexota bacterium
ATCCTGTTCCTCGCGCAACCAGGCCAGCTTTTGCAGCAGACGCTTGCTGGGGAATTGGCGCCCGTTTTCGTAGCGGCTGGCATGGTCCTGCAACCGACGTTGATAGGCTTCGCGATCGCGCTCATTCCCTGCCTCGCTGCGCCGGTACCAGCAGTGCAGGTGACGCTGCACTTCATCGTCCCACGCTAGCCGGAAGTGATGATCGCCGTACTCAAACTCATGGGTTTCGGCGGTTTCCAGGGCATGGAACGCCTGCTCGAGTACGTTGACGGGGAGGGAAAGAAAGTCGTCGCGAATTTGCCGCTCATGAGGATGAGCTTCATAGTGGTGTTGTGGGCTGGGGAACTCCACATGTATGCCGTGCCAGGAAATCTTGTACCAGAAGTGTCCGTGGTCGATGTCCAGAAGGTCGTAGTCCTTAAGGAACATGCACCGCGCCGCCAAATGTTCTTCGCAATGCAACATCTCGGCGCTCGACTCGTTCGCGACATCGACGCTTGCGTCGGCGAGTGAGACCTCGGTCATAAATTGTCCTCCTACACCTAATCCTCACCACGCATCCCGGTTGATGACGCTATGGTACGCCTCGGTTTCCTAGCGGTCAACAATTCCGGTGCATGAACTGGATCGGGGTTGACGGCGTTTGACGGTGCTGCGTATACTCCCACCTACGGGCGGTTAGCTCAGTTGGTTAGAGCGCTGCGTTGACATCGCAGAGGCCATTGGTTCGAGTCCAATATCGCCCACTGGGTTTGTTCCAGGTTGTTTCGCACTCTCGCGGACACGCGGCTGGTTGCTTGGCCCTCAGAGAGATGCTCCCCGGCTGTAAGAGCATCGGTTCCTCGACCATCCCGCACCACCACGAGCGTCAGTTGTCGCGGTTAACGCGGCACGCCCGCCCCCGTTAAAGGGCGCCAATGAGTGGCGATCGCGATCGCCGAATCTGGGTGGAACCACGGAGGCAGGGCCTCTCGTCCCGAGCGGACGAGAGGCTCTTTGTTTTGGAGCCGGCACGAGGAGGTTTAGCATGGCGGAATCTATTGCATCCTACGAAGGTGACATTCAGAGCAGCGGCATTTCAGAGCTGGACGCCATGCGGCACAGCCTGGCCCACGTCATGGCGGAGGCGGTACTCGAGCTGTTCCCCGATGCCAAATTGGGGATCGGGCCCTGGATCGAGCATGGCTTTTACTACGACTTTGACCTGCCGCGCTCCCTCACTCCCGACGACCTGGAGCAGATCGAGAAGCTGATGCGGAAACGCATCGCCGCGCGCACTCCCTTCGAGCGCGCCGTGCTCACCCATGAAGAAGCCCGCCGTCTGTTCGCCGACCAGCAGTATAAGCTTGAACTGATCGAGGGCTTTAAGGACCAACAATTAAGCACCTACCGCCAGGCCGACTTCGTTGACCTCTGTCGTGGTCCCCATGTCGCGGATACCGGGAAGATTGGCGCCTTTAAGCTGCTCAGCGTGGCGGGCGCCTATTGGCGAGGCGACGAGCATCGTCCCATGCTCCAGCGGATCTATGGCGCGGCCTTCGCCACCCAGGCCGAATTGGACGAGTACCTGCACCGCCTGGAGCAGGCACGCTTACGCGATCACCGCAAACTCGGCAAGGAGCTTCACCTGTTCACCTTCAGCGACCAGATCGGCCCCGGCCTGCCGCTATTCCTCCCCCGCGGCGAAATCCTTCGCCACCTGATGGAGGAGTATGTGCGAGACACGCAGACCCGCTACGGCTATCAGCATGTGTGGACCGGGCACATGGTAAAGCGTGAACTCTTCGCTCGTTCGGGCCACCTGGAGCATTATGGCGATGTGATGTTCCCGCCCATGATCGATGAAGATCAGGCGTTCATGCTCAAGCCGATGAATTGCCCCAGCCACATGACCCTGTTCAACACCGAGATGCACAGCTATCGTGACCTGCCCCTGCGCTATGCCGAGTTCTGCACGCTCTATCGCTATGAGCGCTCCGGCGAGTTGAGTGGCCTGACCAGGGTGCGCTCCCTCACTCAAGACGACTGCCATATCTTCTGTACGCCCGAGCAGGTAGGGGAGGAATTCGGCCGCGCCCTCGACCTGATCCGTGAGGTGCTCGATACCTACGGCTTCACCGATTATCGAGTGCAACTCTCCCTTCGCGATCCGGCCAGCGATAAGTTCGTGGATGATACCGAGAAGTGGTCTCTTGCCGAGGCCGCCCTCCGGCAGGCCCTGGATGCCAAAGGGGTCAGTTACACTCCAGTCACCGGTGAGGCGGCGTTCTACGGTCCCAAGGCCGACTTCATGGCTCGTGACGTGCTGGGCCGCGAGTGGCAGCTCTCTACCATTCAGGTCGATTTCATCCAGCCGGCCCGGCTCGGCGTGGAGTACATCGCCGAGGACGGCAAGCCGCATACCCCGGTCGTCCTGCATCGTGCCGTGACCGGTTCGACCGAGCGATTTCTCGGCGTACTGATCGAGCACTTTGGCGGCGCTTTCCCCCTCTGGCTCTCGCCCGTTCAGGCCATCGTTCTCCCGATCGCCGACCGGCATAACGCCTACGCGGCCGAAACGGCGACGCGGTTCCAGGCCGCCGGCCTTCGCGTGGAGGTTGATAGCCGAAGTGAACGGCTCCAATTCAAGATTCGCGAGGCGCAGGTGCAGAAGATGCCGTACATGCTGGTCGTGGGCGATACTGAAGCCGCCGCGGGCACCGTCTCGGTTCGCGATCGGGCAGGCGCCAAGCGGGACGCCGTACCGGTGGATACGCTGGTCGCCGAACTGGCCGACCGATCGGCGCGACGCCTGCTGTAGGCCGGCCGAGGTTCATGAGGAGGTACCACCCCCTCCTCCTCATGAACCTCGGCCCAAATACTTTCCTTATGCCGCGCCTTCTGCGATACTGGAGCCCATGCGGTCACTGATGAGCTCCCTTGGCGTTCGCCTAATCATCTTCCTCTTCCTGATCGTTCCCGCCGTTTTTGTGGAGACTCACCGTCAGCCCGGTCCCGGCTCGGCCCACGCCGCCAAGGCCACCTTGCTTACCGGTGATCCCCGCTTCGGCCTCAACGGCGTATTGCCTGACTACTACGCCCATGTACACGGCATCAAGAAGTTCCCCTGGGCAAGCACCGCCGCTCAGGAAGGAGCGAAGCTCAACCGGTTCTCCTTCGACTGGCAAACCGTGGAGCCGCAACCCGATCAATTCAACTTCAGCCAGCCTGCCGCCTATGTCGCGTCGGACCTGGCGCACGGCCTGAGCAGCATCGCCATTCTTGAGCACACCCCGTATTGGGCATCTTCCGCCGTAACCAAGAACCCGGCGGCCCAGGTGCCGAGCGGGCTCGCCTTGCCGTGGAACAATACGCAGAACACCTGGGGCTACTTCGTCTATCAGTCAGCCTTACACTTCAAAGGCCAGATTGCGTACTGGGAAGTGTGGAATGAACCGGATCTCCAAAACGGCGCCTCCTGGGCGGGCTCGCGCGCGGACTTCTACCTTCTACTGAAGGTGGCGTACCAGGCGATCAAGGCCGCCGATCCCAGTGCCCAGGTGCTGATCGGCAGCCTCAACTATAACCCGACCTGGCTCAACGACGTCTTCAAGGCCGACCAGGCCGATCCCGACAGCGCGGCCAACCAGGGCTTCTTCGATGGGCTCGGCCTCCACTCCTATGGCCGCTCGATCGGCATCTACAACATGGCGGTCAAGGCCCATCAAGTGATGGCTAACTTCGGCTACACCGGAAAGGTCCTGATCGCCACCGAACTGGGCGTTGCCGTGGACGACGACCCGCCGGTGCCCGCCAACGGCCTGGTCGCTACCTCCGCCGAGGCGTCATCGTACATTCTCGAGGCATTCGCCGCGGCGTTGGCGGGCGGCGTGGACCGCATGCTGCTCTATCGAGCCAGCGATGTGGGTGAAGCCGGCTACTATGGATTATTGAAGTACTCCGGGACGGCACGGTCGACGGTCGTGGCCTATCAATTGGCCACGCAATACTTCGCGAACGTACAATCGGCGCGGCTGCTGCAGAGTAATACCGTCACGCGCGTGATGCTCGACGAGGGCGACCAGCAAGTGACCGTGTTGTGGAACAACTCACCTCGGCCGACTACGATCTCGTTCTATGAACAGAGCGCCAACGGCGGCACCCTGCTGGATGCGACCGGCGCGCCCAGCCAGGCAATACCCGATGCCAACGGCTACTACAGGATTCCACTCCCTGGCGCCACCAACAACCATGGCGCCAATTCGTCGGACTTCATCATCGGAGGCGGACCGCTGATCCTGGTCGAGCGCGGCCCCTTCGTGCCCACCCAGACGCCGACCCCGACCAATACCGCCAGCGCCACCGTGACGGCGACCTTCACCGGGACCCCAACCGCCGTGAATACCGTGCCAACCTCAACCCCCTCGCCGACCGAGACCAATACCGCGACGCCGACCGCCACCAGCACTCCCACTTTCCCTCCGAACGCCCCCCATACCGCCTTCCCAGCCGGAGACGGCGGTAATCTCTACCATGAAACGCTGAGCGTAGCCAATCCCTTCTCCACCACCACTCATTTGCGTCTTTCCGCCATCGGCCAGAGTGGTCCGATCACCACGACGGACCTCCAGGCGCCTGCCGACGCCTTTACCGATATCGACCTGAGCACCTGGAATCTCCCCGCTAAACCATACGGCCTAAACCTGCTGGCCGACCAGCCCGTGGCCGGCACCCGCGTCATGTATTACGGAACCGGCGCGAGCGTCGTCCCCGGTATCGCGTCCGCAAGCACGCATTGGTATTTCCCAGGGACTGCCGCCACAACGCCAATCACCCAGGAAGTGACGCTCAGTAACCCTCGAGCCGAAGCGGCCGGGATCACCCTTACCGAGATCGGCGATACCGGGGTGCTCCGCACGATCACCGGCCATGTGAACGGCCATGGCCAACATACGTTTACCGTGGCGCGGGGCGGGCGCGATCCCGATCTGGCGCTCGTCCTCTCTTCGGATCAGCCCGTAGCGGCGGAATATACGGCGTTCCTGCCCGGCGGCAACCCCGTGGTAGGCGTGCAGGGCATCCGCGACCTTTCCCACGTTTGGTACAGCGCGGAAGGCTATGAGAGCAAGGGTTGGAGCGACCATCTTGTCGTGCTCAACCCCAATGAGCGCACCACGGCACGCCTCACCATCGTCGCCTACGGCACCAAGCCGGTATCAGCGGCGCACCCCGCGGCGGCGATGACCGGGACCATACTCCCACAGCAGCGGGCCACGATTGACCTCAGCACGCTGGGCATTACCGGCTCGTACAGCACCGTAATCACCAGCACCATCCCTATTGCCGTAAACCGAACCGAATCCTTCGGCACGAAGGAGCAGAGTGCGGTGCTGAGCCCCGGCATTGGTCGGCCATCCACTAGTTGGACCTTCCCCTCGGGCGCGACCGGCATCTCCCCCATCTTCGACGGCGCGAGTGAATTCTTGTTGCTGTTCGATCCCTCGTCTACCAAATCGGCGAGCCTATCCCTATCGATTCTCGCCGCCAACGGCACCGTGATTCATCCGCCGCCCTTCGTTCTGCAGCCCCGGCAACGGTTCACGGTTGATTTGGCCAAGTTGGGCCTACCACCCGGGCGAAACGCCGTGGTGGTGCAAAGCACCAACCAGGTGCCGTTCGTGGCCGAACAAAGCGTCTATTACAACAAGGGAGTGGCGGGCTTCAGCGGTCCCGGCGTGCCCGCACCCTGAGCGCTATCGGTCAGGCTCGCGCAATGGGGACCAAGCAGCATTTCCAGGGCATCGACCAGCGCGGCCGACCACGTGACGCCATCCTCTTTTAAACGCTCCACGACTTTCCGCGAATCGGCACGGGACAGCACAAGGCGCACCGGATCATCACCCCGGTGCTCGAGAAGGATAGCCCGCAGGCGACTGAGCCGATCCAGATCACGGTCACGATCGCCCAGTAGAGGAACAATCACCTCCACCTGGACCAGCGGCGCGGTCACCAACGTCGACTCCACCCACACGGACGCCGCATCCTCCCGCGCGCTCGGCGTAGGGACCACGTCGATGGACCGCGGGGCGCCCGTCCCGGTCTCATGCCCCGCGAGAATTACCCGAGAAGTGCCTGAGACGTCCTTCGCCGCGATCACGGTTACTGCTTCGCCTCCCGCACGCCAGGGCCTGCCCCCCAGCATGGTCAGGTTGGTCGGATCAATCGACCCGCCGGCCTGCCTCGCGGCCACCACGGGAGATGCACAGGTGGGATCGCCGACCGACGCGAAGCGCTCCCACCAGCCGGATAGATCATCCAGAGGGATCTCCGGTTCGACTGAAGCCCCGCAAACTGGAGTATCGTCCACCATCGCCTCACGAGCTGCAGGGTCCGCGGCGGCGGCGCACCACGCGGCGACCTCACTAGAATCGGTCCGCGTCCGCCGGCAATCGCCCACTTGATCCAGCGCACCGGCCTCCAGGAGGCACCGCAACAGGTCCGGATTCGCCGCCGCGGGAACACGGCGGACCAGATCACCGACCGACCTGAACGGCCCGTCCATACGGCAGCTGAACGTGATTTGGTCGGCAACGGAGCCAAGTGCCTGTACGACACGCAACGGTGGTCGCAGACACGGCGCCTCGGCCGGACCCTCGGCAACCCAGCCTGTGTCGGCACTTTGCACACTTGGAGGCAACACCCGTGCCCTCGCTGCGTGCGCCGCCACGAGAGTCGCCCCGCTATCCTCCGCTACACTCAGCAACGCGGCCCAGCCGATGGCGGGTGAGTCTGCGGCAAGGGCGGCGAGATGATGGACGAGATTGGCCCGCGTGCGCAGGGCACACACGGCGTTGGAGGACGGGGCTGTAGGAGCAAGAGCAAGCCAGCGACCCAAAGTCTCCGTGGGCGTGGCGCCAAACGCATCGGCCACCCTCGCCCAGGTAGGCACCTCCGGCAGTAGGGCCACCCACCCCAGTGGGGGCGCCGCGATTGGTTCCCATGCGGCGCCCCAGGGCTCGCCCGGCGCCACGCGCGCGCCCGTTTCGCGCTCGGCCAATGCCAACCCATGGCGGAGAGCGCCGAGCAGCCGACTCTCCCGCAGCTCAACCGCGCACTCAATCGTTGTAGTTTCAGGAGCTTGGTCACGACTGTCAGGGGCAACGCGGGCAAGGTCCGGCCGACGCACGCCTGCCCGCACTACGCGGCACTGACCGGCAGTCTGGTCGAGGCGAGGCTCGATCAGCAGCGGGTCGGCAAGGAGCATGGCAAGCAACTCCTCGTCGGCAAACTCGGGCACCAGAAAGATCGGCCACGCCAACCGCTCAGCCTCCCACTTCAGAGGCGTGGAGGGCGGCTCGCTAAATAAGTCCCGTTCCGCGCGAGCAGGTGGAATAACCGCCTCTAGATGCGCGAGCACCAGCGCCTCGGACCACGATCCGAAGGCCAGGGGAGGGCAGGCCGAGGAGGCGCGCAGCGCGCATGCCACCACAGCTGCCAGATAGCCGCACGCGGCAAGTTCATCCGAACCGTGTGATTCACCGTCTCGGCCCGCGAGTTGGTCGAGGTGATCGATGAACGGGTACCCATAGCGAAGGCAAAGCTCATCCAGTGCTTGACGTAGATGGCCCATGCTCCAGGAACGGTCGGACGGCACGGCTGCGCCTTCCGCAGAGGGGGCGGCATCTCCCGCCCGCGGAATCTTGACGACGGTCGGCACGGTCATAACATCGGCGCCCGCACTGCGATTTCTCCACCCGCCCTTCCTTATTGCCATGGTACGCAACGCAAGGCGACCATGAAAGTGGAGAAGCGGATAACCGACGAGCATTTGGCCGCATACCAGCCGCAGTCAGGCACGCCCCGGATCTTGCCGAGGCTTGCGGCCAGGTAGGCGGTCACGTATAATCCCCAGGGAGGGGTCGCATAGCGGCCGAGTGCGGCTGTCTCGAAAACAGCTAGGGGTGCAAGCTCCTCGTGGGTTCGAATCCCACCCCCTCCGCGTTCGGAGAGGTCGCCTAGTTGGCCTAGGGCGCGTCACTGGAAATGACGTAGGCGCAAGCCTCGTGGGTTCGAATCCCACCCTCTCCGCCCTGTCTCTTCCTTCAACCCGCCCGGACCCTGGGCATGGGCGTACCGGCAAGTGGCCGCCGGGGGGGTCGTGTCCCTTTTTAGCCGGTGATCAGCGACTGGTTGACCAGCAACAGCGGGTCGAACTGTACGTTGTCGAGGCGCATCTCGAAGTGGACGTGCGGTCCGGTCGCCCACCCGGTCTGCCCCTCATAGCCAATCACCTGGCCCTGGCGCACGGCCTGCCCCACTTGTACTTGCAAGCCGTGCAGGCCCAGCTGCATGTGCCCGTACAGGGTACTGATGTGGGCGTTATGCACGATCACCACACTATTG
>JAICHN010000230.1 GCA_025924845.1 Chloroflexota bacterium
GAGGAGATGCTCTATTTTCTGCCGCAAATGCGTACCAAAATCATCAATGAAGGGTGGGCAAGCTTCTGGCACTACAGGATTATGGAGGCGCTGGAGTTGCCCGCCGCTGAGTATGCCGCCTTCTCGCGTATGCACGCGGGGGTGGTGTCTCCAGGCGGGCGCATGCGAGTTAATCCATACTACCTGGGCTTCAAGGTGCTGGAGGACATTGAACGGCGCTGGGACAATCCCACCACGGAGGAACAGGAGCGGCTTGGCCGCAAGCCGGGCGAAGGGCGGGCCAAGCTGTTCGACGTGCGCGAGTCGGAGAGCGACCAGTCACTGCTCCGCAAATACCTTACCGAGACGTTGATCCGCGATCTCGACCTGTATACCTACACCCTGGTGGATGACGAATGGCAGGTGGCCGAGACGGATTGGCGCGTGGTGCGTGATGCTCTGGTGGCAAGCATGGACAATTTCGGTTTGCCGGTAATCGTGGTCGAAGATGGTGACTATCGACACAACCGTGAGCTGTATCTGGCCCACCGCTATGAAGGGACCGAGCTTGACCTTCGCTACGCGGAGAAGACGCTCCAGTATGTCTTTCAGATCTGGAACCGCTCCGTCCACCTGGAAACCGTGATCGACGACCGAAAGGTTCGCCTCTCCTTCGATGGACGGCGAAATTCCAAAACCGTGATCTAAGGCGGAAAGCGCTTAGACTGAGGAGAAGCTCTCCTTGGGAAAACCTCTCCTCAGTCTATTCCTGGGCCGGAGAGGGCTGTGGACATAGACCTGCTCCCGGCTGCGCCGGGCCTTTCAGCGACTGGTCCAGTACACGGAGGGCGCCCAGCAACCGCAGCTGTTCCTCGGGCGCCAGGACGGAGAACAGGTGGACGATCAGAGCCTCCTGCGCGGGTACGGCTGCGTCGTGGAGGGCGCGTCCCCGTTCGGTCAGGAACAGGCGATTCGTCCGTCCCTCTTGTTGTCGACGCAGCAGGCCGTCGCGCTCCATGCGGTCGAGAAGCTGACAGATGTTCCCCTTGGTTACCAGGAGTGCTTTGACCAGGTCGCTCTGGGAGCAGCCTTCCGCCGCTCCCACCTGGGCCAGCACGTCGAACTGCGCGAGACTGATGCCCCAGGATCGCAGATGCTCGGTGGATAGCTGATCCACTTTATGAAACACCCGAGCGAGGCGTAGCCACGCCGCGAGGCCGGACGAGCGCACTCCACTTCGTTCAGCATCCCTAACCATGGTTTACTTATACACTCCCTCCCGCATAAAGTTTAGCGCTAAACCATGCGGGTGTCAACGAACCGCGGCCTAGAATGCGCGGACCAATACCACTCCACCGAGCAGCATGGCCACTCCGAGGAGGCGGGGCGCGTTGAGCTGATGGACCGGTAATCCGAGAAAGCCCCATTGGTCCAGCACCAGCGATGCGGCGATCTGGCCGGTGATGAAGAGGGCGAAGGCGAGGCCCGCTCCCAGCTTCGGGGTAATGACCAGTCCGGCAAGGACAAACACGACGCCGAGCGCGCCGCCCGTCCACCCCCACCAGGGCACGTCGGCGTGCGCGCCAAACGGCGGTGGTAGTCGGCGCACGATGATGTAGGCCGCCAAGCAGAGGAAGGAGACGGAAATCGAAATCAGGGCCGCCCACGCCGGATCACCCAGCGATTCGTGAAGTCGGGCATTCACTCCTGCCTGAATGGGAATACCAAATCCTGCCGCGATGGCGAATAGGATGAAAACAGGCAGCATGAACCTTCGCCTTCCGCTCACTGATGGTTACCGTTTCCGCGAGGAGTATGGCGATGGTCTGCCGGCAGGCAACCTCTCCACCGCTTGCGACTCACGGAGGATCCTACCAGGTTGGGTAGGGCGTTACGGGTATAACTCAGGCTTCAGGCCCTACAACTGTAAAGGGTTGTGTTGCTCATGCCATAGCCGCTTAGCGTGCGCTCTGAATGGCGGTCCCGACCCTAAAGCGCTTGGCGTGTAGGATGAGGATCACGCCGACGCCCTACCACTCACCGCGACGGGGGTGCGGAAGGGCGGCGGCTCCCACGAGGGCCACGATGGCCAGGGCGGACACCGCGCTAAGATCGCGTGTCCATTCATGCCAGTCGGTTCGCGGCCAGGCCACCGCCCGCGCTCCATCGATGGCCGCGCTGAGCGGATTGGCGTCCGCCGTCGCGCGCAACCAGACCGGGAGGAGACTGCTGGGGAGCAATAAGTCGCAAAGGAGGAGTGTTCCAACCAGTACGGCGACGCAGGTGGCCGTGCCCGCGGCTGGTCTCGGAGCAAGCACCATGATTATCCAGGCCAGCGCGGCATACAGGCAGCTCAGAGCGGCGGCGAGGAGGGTGATACTCAGCACCCCCATAGCACCGCCGCTCACCGCGACACCGGCCGCCAGGCTCGCGGCGAGCACCAGTAGGGCGCTGACCGCTGCGCTCGTGGCGGCGGCCAGGGCGGCGCCCACCGCGATCAGCGCACGCGGCACGGGCGCGGTGAGCAAGCGGTCGAGGAAGCCGGACTGAGCGTCGCGGCCTACCGCCGCGCCACACCACATGGCGCAGGGTAGGCCGGCTGCCACGGCCAGGGCGGGGGCGCTGAAGGCGAGGTAGTCCTGAGTAGGGAAGGAAGGCACCACGCCGGGTAGACGCCCCAGAAGTTGGCCCAGAAACCATAGCACGGCCAACGGGCCCACCGTGGCGCTCAGCAGCGGTAATGGGGTGCGCACGGCGCGCCGTAGTGCCTGCCCGTAAAGAATAAGCATGTCCAGGGGAACGCTCCCCGTTACGATCGTGATTCGGGTGCGACAGTCCCCACCGTGGATGGGGGCTGAGCATCACGAATCATCCGCCCCGTGTGGCGGAAGAATACTTCGTCGAGGGATGACTTACTTAAGACAGCCTGACGAACCGCGATTTCGTGCTCCTCAAGCAAGCGGAGGATGATCGGCAACGTATGAGCGCTGACGAGCTGTGCCTCCAGGCGATCCGGACGCGACCACACCGCCTTCACTCCTACCAGCGACTCAATCAGCACGGCGGCGCCGCCGACTCTTGCCTCTGGGGCCAGATGGATCGTTACCGAGGCGCCGGATACCTGCGCTTGCAGCTCGGTGAGGCTGCCCAGGGCAATCAACTTGCCGACATCGAGAATGCCCACCTGTCCGCACAGCGCCTCCGCCTCCTCGAGCTGATCCGTGGCTAGGACAACGGTTGCGTGCTCTTCGTCATGGACCATGCGCAAGATGCGCCGAATGCCGTGCTGCTCGGCCGCCGGAAGGCCTCCCGTGGGATCATCAAGAAGCAGAAGCCGCGGATAGGCCGCCAGCGCGCAGGCCAGGGCAAGACGTCGTTGAGCGCCGGGAGGATAGGCGCCGGCCCGCCGGTGGGCGAGGGGGCGCAGATCGAGGAGATCGAGCAACTGAGCGGTGCGGTGTATCGCGTCGCGCCGTCCTATGCGATGCAGACGAGCCGCCAGGCGCACCTGCTCCGCTCCGGAAAGCACCGGATCGATTCCGCCATGCCGGGTCATATAGCCGATGCCTCGGCGTGCCAGAGAGGCATGGGTATGCGTGTCATGACCCAGGAGATAGAGGCGTCCGCCATCGGGCGTGGTGAGCGTAGCGAACAGGCGCATGAGCGCCGACTTGCCGGCGCCGGGCGGTCCAATGAGGCCGAAGAACTCGCCCTGCGCGATACAAAGGGAAATGCGATCGAGCGGGGCGCGAGACGATCCGCGAGCCTTACCTAAGTGATCCGCGAGGATCGCCGGAGGCGCGGGATCGTCCGGCTCACGATCAACGGGAGGCGCGAATACGGCCGGCCATCGGTTCGCGGTGTCCATTTGGTTCCGTCGGATCAGCGGGAGGGCAAGCGGCCATGCCTGCGCGGACGCAACTGCTCGCGACTCCGACAGGCCCGATCTCAAGATAGATCGGTGGGGAAAATCACGTCAAGGAGGGGAATGGATCCGGATAAGGTCATATTGTTCGATGCATGGCTCTGTGTTACCATCTACCCGGTCAACCACAAGTTTATAACGGCGCACATCTTATCCAGAGCGGCTGAGGGACCGGCCCTATGAAGCCCGGCAACCCGACGTGGCCCCGCAAGGGACGCGTACCAGGGTGCTAATTCCGGTGGTAGGGTGATTGGCCCTGCCAAAGATGAGACCGGGAGCGCGAGCGACCTCAGCCTCATCGTGTGAGGCGTTTTTTTTGTCCGAATCTTGGAGCGTGATGCGGAAGAGTATCTGGTGGCAGGACGATCATCCTGCTCTTCTCGATCAAACGCGCCTCCCGTTTGAGGAGGTCACTTTGCACTGTCGCTCGACCGAGGAGTTGGCCGAGGCGATCGTCAGCCTTCGGGTCCGCGGCGCACCTGCCATCGGCGTCGCCGCCGCGTATGGTATGGCCCATGCCGCTCTCCTCGCCGCCGTCCGCTATCCGGACGGAGGGAGGGCCTTCCGCGAAGCGGTTGCCGCCGCGGCGGATCAACTGGCCGCTACGCGGCCCACCGCAGTCAACCTGTTCTGGGCCATTTCCCGCATGCGCGCCCGCGCCGACTCGGCGGGCGGCGCCGTGCCCACGGCGCTCGCCCACCTTCTGCTCGAGGAGGCACATGCCATTGCTGCCGAGGACGAGGCCGCGTGCAAGAGGATGGGCGAACTGGGGGCACCGCTGATCGAGTCGGGGATGCACCTACTCACCCACTGCAACGCGGGCGCTCTGGCCACAGCAGGGATTGGTACGGCCACGGCGCCCATTTTCACGGCCCACCAGCTTGGCCGCGACCTCCATGTCTTCGTCGATGAGACGCGGCCTCTTCTACAGGGCGCCCGTCTCACTGCCTGGGAGTTTGACCGGGCCGGCGTGCCGTTCACCCTGATCGCGGACAACATGGCGGCGTCGTTGATGCATCAAGGGCGGATCAACGCGGTCTTCGTAGGCGCGGATCGCATCGCGGCCAATGGCGACGTGGCCAACAAGATTGGCACTTTCGGCGTGGCGCTCGCCGCCCACGCCCATGGGGTGCCGTTCTATGTCGTGGCTCCCACTTCTACCGTCGATCCGGCAACGGCCGATGGGGACGCCATACCGATCGAGGAGCGGCGCGCCGAGGAAGTGCGCGGCGCTCACGGGCACCGCCTGGTGCCGGATCGCTTCCCGGTTTATAATCCGGCGTTCGATGTCACCCCGGCCCGCTATGTAACGGCCATTATCACCGAGCAGGGGATTGTCCGCGCTCCCTACACGCAAGCGCTGGCGACCATACATGCCGCGGGATCACGGAAAGGATTGCGATGAGTAAGGCACGGATTGGCGTAATCGGGGGCAGCGGCCTCTATGCCATGGACGAACTGACCGAGGTCGAGGAGGTAAGGGTCAGCACTCCCTTCGGTGACCCCAGTGACTCAATTACCATTGGCACCCTGGAAGGGGAACGGGTTGCCTTCCTGCCGCGCCACGCGCGCGGCCACCGCATCCTGCCCTCCGACATACCGGTGCGCGCCAACATTTATGCCCTGAAAAGCCTTGGCGTGCAATGGGTGATCGCAGCCAGCGCGGTCGGTAGTTTGCGCGAGGAAATCGTGCCCACCCATATGGTGATCCCGGACCAAATCATCGATCGCACGAAGGGTCGGCAGAGCACCTTCTTCACCACCGGATTGGTAGGGCATGTCGGTTTTGCCGATCCGTTCTGTCCCGTGCTCGGCCGCCTGTTGGGTGACGCGGCCGAGGCGGCAGGCGCTACCGTGCATCGGGGCGGTACCTACATCTGCATGGAAGGGCCGGCGTTTTCCACCCGCGCCGAGTCACATTTGTATCGCTCCTGGGGTGCGAGCATCATCGGCATGACCGCTCTACCCGAGGCGAAGCTGGCGCGGGAGGCCGAGTTGCACTACGCAATGATCGCCCAGAGCACCGACTACGACTGTTGGCGAGAGTCGGAGGAAGCGGTGACCGCGGAGATGGTGATGGGGACCGTGGCGCGAAACATCAACACCGTGCGGCGCAGTCTGCTGGCCTTGATTGCACGCATCCCTCAGCAGGGTGATTGCGGCTGTGCCGATGCACTCGGCTCCGCCATACAGACCGCGCCGGACGCCGTCTCGCCCGAGGCGGCCAAACAACTTGGGCTGATTTATCAGCGTTACGCGAAGTAGGAAGGGTTCCCTATGGCCACCGAAGCCGGTATACGCCACGACGTGAAGGATCTGGCCCTGGCCGCTCATGGGCGGGACCGTATCGAGTGGGCCGCCACTCAGATGCCGGTGCTCGGCTTGATCCGTCAGCGGTTTGAACGCGAGCAGCCCCTGGCCGGCCTGCGCATTGCCGCTTGCCTGCATGTGACCACGGAAACGGCCAATCTGGTGCTCGCTCTGCGGGCAGGCGGCGCCGATGTCGTGCTGTGCGCGTCCAATCCCCTGTCGACCCAGGATGACACCGCCGCCGCTCTGGTTGAGGTCTACGGACTGAGCACCTATGCGATCAAAGGTGAGGACAGCGAGAGCTACTATCGGCATATCAACGCGGCAATCGACCACGCTCCTCACATCACCATGGACGACGGCTGCGACCTGGTTACCGCGCTCCATACGGCGCGCACCGAGAAGCTCGACGGGGTAATCGCGGGTACGGAGGAGACAACCACTGGGGTGATTCGTCTCCGCGGCATGCAGCGCGAGGGCGTGCTGCGCTACCCGGTGATCGCGATCAACGATGCCGATACCAAGCATCTGTTTGATAACCGCTATGGGACCGGACAGAGCACGATGGATGGGATCATGCGGGCCACGAACCTGCTGCTGGCCGGACGCACCGTCGTGGTGTGCGGGTACGGGTGGTGCGGTCGCGGCGTGGCCTCAAGGGCTCATGGACTGGGCGCCCACGTCATTGTCACCGAGGTGAACCCCACCCGCGCCCTCGAGGCCCTGATGGACGGCTATCGGGTGACCAGTCTAGAGCAGGCAGCGCCGCTCGCCGACGTACTGGTTACAGTCACGGGAAACATCAATGTGGTGGATCGTCCGCATCTGGCCCTCCTGAAGGACGGGGCTATTCTGGCAAATGCCGGTCACTTCAACGACGAAATCAACCTGGATGCGCTGGCCGAGCTCACCACGATGCGCAGGGTTCGTGATTTCGTGCAGGAATATCGCTATTCTGATGGCCGGCGCACTTACGTGCTGGCCGAGGGACGCCTGGTGAACATTTCGGCCGCCGAGGGCCATCCGGCCGCCGTGATGGATATGAGTTTCGCCAACCAGGTGCTCAGCGTTGAGTACCTCAAGACGAAGGCGGCGGACATGACCCCCGGTGTCTATCTGGTGCCCGAGGCTATCGACCGCGAGGTGGCGGCAAGCAAGTTGCGCTCGATGGGGGTTACAATCGACAGCCTGACCGCGGAGCAGGAAGTGTACCTGGCCTCGTGGCAGTCAGGGACATGAGATGATCGAAGGCACGGCCGGTGTGCCGGCGGCTAACCGGGCCGCGGCATACCGGCCGTGGGAAGAAGAGTCTCGCCGGCGGCCGGCAGGGAGTAGGGTAGGATGCAGGAGCAACGTGTTCTGTTCACCTCGGAATCGGTGACCGAAGGACACCCGGACAAATTATGCGACCAAATATCGGATGCGGTACTTGATGACCTGCTTGGTCAGGATCCCAACTCTCGCGTGGCCTGCGAAGTCGCGACTACCACCGGCCTGGTCATGGTGATGGGCGAGATCACCACGGAGGGCTTCGTCGACATCGCACCCTTGGTTCGCCGCGTCGTGCGAGATGTTGGTTACACGGATGCCGGTTTCGGCTTCGACTATAAGACGTGCGGGGTCATGGCATCGATCGGTACGCAGTCGGCCGACATCGCACAGGGGGTCAATACTGCGCTGGAGCGCCGCGTGGGCGAGGGCGGCGATGCCGATCTCGACTCAGTCGGGGCAGGCGACCAGGGTATGATGTTCGGCTATGCTTGTAATGAGACTCCCGAACTGATGCCCCTCCCCCTGAGCCTGGCCCATACGCTCACGCGGCGCCTCGCCGTGCTGCGTAAGGACGGCACGCTGCCCTACCTCCGCCCCGACGGCAAGGCGCAGGTGTCGGTTGAGTATCACGACGGCAAGCCGAGTCGGATAGACACTATCGTGGTTTCCACTCAGCACGACGATCAAACCGCGATTGAGCGGATTCGCACCGACATGCTCGATCAGGTGATTCGTCCGGTGGTGCCGGCCGGGATGCTCGATGGCCACACTCGCTATTTCGTCAACCCGACTGGACGCTTCGTGATCGGCGGCCCCATGGGTGATTCCGGGCTCACGGGGCGGA
>JAICHN010000231.1 GCA_025924845.1 Chloroflexota bacterium
AGAATGACTTCAAGTTCCATAACCTGGGCCTGGCTATCGTCGATGAGCAGCACCGTTTCGGGGTGGAACAGCGGGCGGCCCTCAAGGGGAAGGGCTTCAATCCCCATTTGCTGGTGATGACCGCGACCCCCATCCCGCGCACCCTGACCCTCACCATCTTCGGCGATCTCGACGTTTCGATTATCGGCGAGCGCCCTCCCCATCGGCAGCCCGTGGACACGCGCTGGTCGCCGGTGGAGCGGCAGGCATTCGATCTGTTGCGTGAGCAAATCCAGGCCGGTCGCCAGGCATACATCATCTGCCCCTTGGTCGAAGAATCGGAAGCGATCGAGGCCAAGGCGGCGGTGGCGGAAGGGAAACGCCTCCAGGAAGAGGTATTTGCCGATCTGCGTCTGGAGGTGCTGCATGGAAAGCTGCGCCCCCAGGACAAGGAGACTATTCTGACTCGCTTCCGCGATGGCGAAATCGACATTTTGGTCGCCACATCGGTGGTGGAAGTGGGGATCGACGTGCCGAACGCCACCGTGATGCTGGTGCAGGACGCCCAACGCTTCGGCCTGGCCCAGTTGCATCAGTTCCGCGGGCGAGTAGGACGAGGAGCCGAGAAATCATATTGTCTGCTCCTGGCCGATGCGCGCAATCCAGGGGCCCGGGAGCGCTTACAGGCGCTGTGCGACACGGACGACGGATTTAGGCTGGCCGAGGAGGATCTCAGGCTACGAGGGCCGGGTGAGTTCTGGGGCACTCGCCAGAGCGGCCTCCCCGCTCTTCAGGTGGCGCAGGTTACCGATACGCGCACCCTGGATCTGGCGCGGCGGATCGCGGAGGGCATTCTGGCCGACGATCCCCAGCTCACCGCCCCGAAGCACGCGGCGCTGGCGCGGGATCTGGGTCGGTTCTGGGAGCAGGCGGCGGCGCCCAGCTAAATGCTTCCCCCGAGATCCGGCGGCACGGATATGGCGAGCACCTCTGGATGCATGCCGCAACCGCAAGCCGGAAGCAAGTAGGGGACCGCTTTACCTGCCTATACGTCTAAACGCGCATGGTACACTGGCGATGGCGACGGGAACCGGCGACTCGGAGAGCATCCATGGCAATCGAGATTCTGAAGCATAGTCCATGGCGTGTAGCCACCTATGTGCCGAACGAGCGGGAGACCCAGATCCTGGGCGGCAATCAGACGCACGCCTCGGTGGGCATCAACCTGTACCAGACGCTGCGCACCTACGCGGCGCGCTTGGGTGTGCTCTGGTTGGTCCGCTTCGAGGCGGAGTTGCACTATCCGCGAACGGACGGAACGACCGGGGTGTTTTACCCCGATGTGTTCATGACGCCGGAGGTGGTGGTCGACGACCAGGAGCCCTACGACGTAAGCAGAGTGGGCACGCCGCCCGGGTTAGTGGTGGAGATTGCCTCCAAGAAGACAGTGCGACGGGACGTGGGACCCAAGCGGCAGGCGTACGCGGAACTGGGGGTGACGGAGTATCTCACCTTCGACCCGCGGTGGGGCAAGGGCTTGGCGTTGCACGGCTATCGGCTGCTCAGTCAGGGGCGCTACCGGGAGATTACGCCGTTGCCGGAAGGGGGCGTGTGGCTGGAGACGGTCGGCTTGCGGGTTGAGGCGGAGCAGGCGACCGACGCGCTGCGCGGGCCGCTGTTGCGGCTGACGACGAGAGACGGTCGGCGGCTGCTCCACCTTGACGAGGAGGCCGAGGCGCGCGAGGCGGCCGAGGAGGCGCGGGACGCGGCCGAGGCCGAGGTTGCCCGGCTGCGGGCGCTGCTGGGTGACGCCGATCACCGACCTTCATCCTGAAGCACCACCGGTGGAACGCCTCGCGACGACGCCTACTTCGTCGGTCGCCTCAGCTTTCCTCACGGCGCCGCCCACGACCATTTACTCCGTCTCGGCCAACGTCCACGACGCCGCCGCCAGAAGGAGCAGGCTGTAAGCAACCAATACCGCGATATCGCCGCCCCTGTCGGCGAGGCTACCGCCATGCGCGATCAGCACCTGAATGACGCGGTTCGCGTAGTAAAGAGGAAGCAACCGGCCCAATAGTTGCGCCCATTCAGGCAGTCGGCTAACGTCAACCAGGAGGCCGGACAGAAAGACTGACGGCACTACCACAAGCGGGATAAACGGAAAAACCTGTGCCGCGTTGCGGGCAAAGGTCGAGATAAAGATGCCGAGCATCACCGAGGCGATGGCCAGGAGCCACACCACGATGAAGAGCGCGACCAAGGTTGTCGCGGTGTAGGAGAGGTTGAACAAGATAAGCACCTCGGTTACGGCGGCGACCGCTTGCAGGGTGGCGAGCCCAAGATAGCCGAGCAGGTAGCCGCCGAGAATCTCGGGCCGACGGTAGCCGTTGATCAACATGCGCTCTAACCTGCCCTCGGTTCGCTCCTGCACGAGGATGATGGCGCACAGGAGGAAGGCAAGGAAATGCACCAGGAAGGCGGCGATCGGCACGGCATAGCGGGCCACGTTGAAGCCTGGGGGCATCGTATCGAGGAATAGCTTGAGTAGATAGATGATCACCAACGGGGCCACGACCGAGAGGATCAGGAGACGCCTATCGTGCGCAAGTTGGGTCAGGACGCGGCGCGCCACGGCAAGGGTGTGGGTCACACTCGCTCATCCTTTCGCCCACCGGCGATCAGGCCAAAGATCACCGTTTCAAGGGTATCCCGTTCAACCTCGACCGCCGTGACATCCGAGGCCAGACCATTCGCCTGCAGGGCCGCCGCCAGATCTTCCGGATGCCCTCCGATGGTCCGCCGCTCCCGTGCGGCGCCTCGATGGAACGTGAGGTGGGTTTTACCGCAGGCAAGGATGGCGCGCGGCGTATCGGCGATAATTGTTTCGCCGGCACGGACCACGGCCACCTGATCGCAGAGCAGCGCCTCGTCCATCAGGTGAGTGCTGATGAACAGGGTGACGCCGCTCGCGGCCAACTCACGGAAGCTGTGCCAGAAGCGGGCACGCAGCAGAGGATCGACTGCCGCCGTAGGTTCGTCGAGAAAAAGGACGCGCGGGCGATGGACGAGCGCGCAGGCCAGGGAGAGGCGTCTTTGCATGCCGCCCGAGAAGGTTCGGACGGGGTCATTGGCCCGGTCGGTGAGTTCGGTAAGCTCAAGTACGTCCCGGACGCGCGCCGTGAGGTCCGGCAGATCGTGGGCGCGGGCAAAGAAGGCAATGTTCCCCCGGGCCGAGAGGTCGGCGTAGAGCGCGGGCGCCTGAGGCATGTAGCCGATTACTCGGCGCAGGCGGCGCCGGTCGCGCAACGGATCGTAGCCGAGCACACGCGCCGCGCCTGACGACGGAGTCAGGGCGCCCACGAGCGCCTTGATCAAGGTTGACTTGCCGGCGCCGTTGGGACCGAGCAAGCCGAAGACGGTCCCCGCCGCGACGGTCAGATTGAGGTCGTGCAGCGCCCTGATGGCGCCATAATGCTTGCTTAGCCCGTCGACGACGATCGCATCCATCAGGGCACCTTTTTTCCTGTAGATGGTTGATCGTGGGGAGATTCGCCGCGTAAGCCGCGCAGGAAGATGTCGACCGCGGTGGCGACATGGTCCGCGTTGCTCGGTCCTCCCTCGGCCAAGGCGGGCATGAGTCCCAGCCCTGCCGCCTGGGGCAGGAGCATACCGATAAAGGCGCGGGCGGCGGATGACGTATTATGCGGACGCAGCCGCCCGAGCTCGATCTGACGTTCAAGGTAGGCGGTAAGGAAGGCCAGGATGCGTTTGGGACCGGCGGCGACGAGGGCGCCGGCCAACTCCTGGTGCCGGAGCGCTTCGCCGATCACCAGGCGGAGTAGGCGCTGCGCCAGTGGACTACCGGCCGTGGCCAGGAAGGCATTGGCAAGCCCGGGAAGAACCTCCTCGGGCGGCGAATCCAGCATCGACTCTGGGGCGGCGATCGCACGCAGAATGGGCGCCTGTTCACCGAGTACAGCCTGGAACAGCGCCTCCTTGGTGGGGAAGTACCAGTAGATGAGGGCGGAGGATTGCAGGCGGGCAGCGCGGGCGATGCTTTTGATCGTGGCGCCGCGAAACCCCTTGGCCGCGAACTCCGCGAAGGCGGCGTCGAGAATCCGGGCGCGGCGGTCGGGTGAATCAGGTGAGTCACTGCTCATGATGCGGGTCTTCTTGATTAGTCGATCAATCAAGGACACTCTACACCGACTTGATCGTTTAGTCAAGAGGATGGATTTACCGAAAATCGCCAAAACCGGAAGCGATATTATCGTATGGCATATACAACCCGGGAATGTACGTGTATGCTGTGTCACAAGCATGGATTAACGCCTGCTCGATGTGCCGGTTCGGGGTTGCTGTCGCGTCCGGCGACAGGCTCGGCCGGTATTCTTGTCTGTTCGGTTCCGGCTATCTGGACGGGTTACCCCTCATCCCCACCCTTGCCGGTACCGCGTGCGGTCCCCGCCTGATTGGAGGCCTCGTGATGCCACGCGCGCTGCTGAACCTGGCTGCCTTACGATCCTCTCGGTCGTCTCCCATCATCGATGCCACTGCGCCCGGCGCCGTTTCGCGCCGTCAGGCGCTTGGCCTGGCGGGCGCCACCGCCGTGGGCGCTTCGCCCGCGCTTCGCCTGGCCGCGGCTCCCGCACTCGGCGCTCTGACCGTGACCCGTGGGCGGGGCCGGGTAGCCTTCCTGCTGGACGGAGTGGAGCGTTGGGTCATCGATTGCCGGCGCTTCTCCGGAAGCCCCCATCTCACGGTTCGGCGATCGGCCAACCGCATCGAGGTCTCGCTCGCCGATGCCCTCTACCCCGGTACGCGGCTCCCGGCCGATCTGACCGGCGATATTCGCCGGGGGATCGCCGGTTGGCGGATGGATCTTCACCTGGCCCTGGGCGGTTTCCATACCACCGTACCATTCGAGCGCTGGCTGGCAGGATTGGCCTCAGCCGACGCGCCGGCGCGGCTGCCCGCCACTCATCTCGCCCTTGGTCGTGGCGTGGCCCTCGTCCTGGGTGGGAAAGCCGAGGCCGGCTACGCAGCGGATTGGCGACTGAGTCTCCGCGGCCAGACGGCGGCAACCCTTCGCGGCTTGGGTTCGCCGCTCGTCGCCGATCAGTTGATCTTCTCGCTTCCCGCCTCCGATGATCGGCAATTACTTACCAGCGCCGCCGTCCGCCGTACGATGATTACCCTGGCGCGCGGCGCCCGGGACTGGCAACTCACCCCGGACTTTCAACCCACCGGGCGGCTCCAACTGCATACGCCTGCCAACGCCTTCTCTACCTTACGTATCGAACTTGGCGAGGGGCGCTCCGGCACTCTGCCGGTCGCCCTGGAGGCCGAGAGCACCCCTACCGATGCCCCTCTGAGCGTCACGCCGCACGACGGATTGGTTGATACCAGAGGGGCGCCGTTTGCCCTCGTCCTGCGCCATGCGCTCTATGTCATTGCCCTGGAGCCGGCGGGTACCTCCGCCGCCCTGGTCGCTCGCTACGATAGCCAATCCGTCGCGCTGCATGCCCTGGGGGTTACCCTGGAATTGGCCGAAGGCGCCGCGACCCCTCCGTTCGAGATGCGGCGCGCGGTTGACGGCGCCGTCTCCGTACGCGTGACGCCGGGGATCAGGCGTGCCACCCTGCCGCTGGCGGGCGCCGTGGTTGAGCCGGCAAGCCTTGCCGAGGGTGCCTATCTGTCCTTCGTGGGACCGGGATTTGAGATGCTTGGCCCTGGCTCGGCGGCCCGCATCCATCTGGATGCCGTGAAGACGACGCCGCCCGGTACTAATCCAAACAAGGTAAATCCCGGCATCACCGGGATTGCCGTTACCAACCCCTCGGTCGCGGTGCTCCGGCCCGATGACTTGCTGGCGGTGCGCTTTGAGTTCATCAATCTGGCCTACGAGAACGCCGGGGACGGCTCGGTCACCAAGCTGGTCCCGGTGCATTCCCAGAGCCCTTCCTATCTCTCGGTTCACTTTCCCGGCCAGAATATCGCCGAGCGGGCATTCTTCGAGACCGTGGCCGGTTATCCCGCCCCCACCAATGCTCCGGTAGGGCCCGGAGCACCGGCGCCTCCGCCCGATCACAGCCAGGCCGGAGGCGCTGAAACGCCGATCACGTCGGTCGGCCGTCAACTGGCGGGGGAGAGCCGCCTCGTGTTTGCCCTTCCCGCCGGCGCCACGCTCCCCTTTACGCTCGATGCCTTACTCAGTTGGGACCAGTTCACGCAAAGCGTGACCGGTACCGCAATACCGAACTACACGACCACCACCGCCCAGATTGCCCAGCCGACCAATACGCAGACGGCGATTGAGGCGCCCTGGCGTTTGATTATCTCGCCCAACAACTACGCGGGCTGGCTGCATAGCCTGCGCCCGGTCACGCATAATGGACGCACCGAGTTGTGGCATACTCGGCTGGGCGTACGCATCCCCATTCCTGCCCAGGGCGGTCAATCGGCCCGTACCATTATCCTGGATGAACACTACATCTACGAGATGCAGGCTACGGCCGGCGGCGCCGCCTACGCCGTGACCCTCGATCTACTGTCCAACGGCGCGGGCGTAGACCTCGCCCAGGGATTGCGCACCATTCGCGCCGTGTGGTCCCCCGACTACGTGAAGAAGAATCAACTACTCGAGAACTCGCCGTTTCGCTCGTCGCTGACCGGGCAGGATCGGGCCGACCTGGTACGGCTCACTTCGCAGTTTCCGCCGCCGGCGAAGATCCATCTCAAGCCGCACCTTCTCCCTACATTGCCCGTGCTCCCCCAGCTGCCGGCGCGCCGCACCTCCCCCATCGTCAAGAACATTCAGTTGGCGCCGGTGGTCGTGAAGAAGCCGATCCTCGTCAACATCGCCGCTCTTTTGGCGCCCAAAACCTACTATCCGTTGCCCGTGCAGGTAGATAGGCTGATGCTGACCGCGCTCGGCGCCTGGATGGATATGCGCGGCGCCTGGGACGGCAGTCTACTCAACCCCGAGATCGCGCTTGAGGAGTGGCGCCAGCGAAGCACCATGGGCCGCGACCACTATGTGCGCGTGGTCTACAAGGGCTATCTCTTCCCCTTTGGCCACAAGGCTTCCCTGGTCAAGGTGACCGAGCGGAAGTTCTACCCCCAGAACGGGCGGAATGTCGCCTACCTGTTCCAGCACATGTTCATCATCGTCCGCGAACCGATCAAGACATTCGGCAATACCGGGTTGCGTAACTCGACCAACTATAGCATCGACAGTTGGATGCCGCTCAAGCAGGTTCAGATTACCACCAAGACCACACCCTTCCTGGACATACCGCAACCTTTCGACAGTACGTTTGACAAGGACTTCAGCGTCCAGAGTACCGACGGATTCTGGCCTCGGGTCGCCGGGCAGGACTTTCAATTCCACCTGATCGGTCAGGATGGTGACGGCCAGCCGGTGGAATTTACGGCGCCGCTCGCCTTCATCAGCATCGAGAATTCCCTCGCCTACAATGAAGCCGCCATCATTCGCGTGGCCGTGACCCAGGCGCCAAGCCGGAGCACCCGCCCAACCAATGGGCAGAAGGTGGCCTTTGCTCCCAGTCAAAAGGCGGGCGACACCACACTGCACACCCAGGACATCAGCTTTGCCGCCTACATTCCTCCCCAGAAGGTCGCTCTCCCCGACGATCAGCCGCGTTTCTACCCGATTGTAATCGCGGCCACGGCAAGCATTCCGCAAGTGGAAGCATTGCTGCATAGCGGCCAGAAACCAAAGATCAAACTGAGCGACCACTTCCTGCAGCACGGTTTGGGCGGCGCCAATAACGTGGGCGAGGTATTCGCCGAGTTGGTCAGCGCGGCGAACGTGGCCTTTGGGACGGGAAATTCCGGCGGTACCAACACGCCCGGCGTGGTAACCCCGAACTTCGGGATCAACTCGCTGTCCCGCAGTCATGGTCCGGCAGGCGGCGACGCGGCGAAGATGGCCAAGGGCTTGCTGGATAACAGCTTCATCAAGGACTTCTTTGACGACTCGGCAAAGATACTGGGCGTCGTCCCCCTGTTCAAGATTATCGAGGCGGCAATCGGCGACTTCTCGTCGATCCCCAAGATGATCCAGAACAAGTTGCCGACACAAATCGAGGCTACCCTTACCTGGAATCCGGCCTTGCAGGAGTTCGGCCCGTTCAAACCGACCGATACGAATGACAACAATAAGCTGATGATCACGGCTACGGTGATCCAGAAACTGAGCGGAGGATCCCCAACTTTCACCATTCTCGGCATGCTGAACAAGTTCGAGATCGATCTCTTCGAGGTAATCAATATCAGCTTCGATTCGCTGACCTTCAATGTAGGG
>JAICHN010000232.1 GCA_025924845.1 Chloroflexota bacterium
TCGGTGGGCCCACCCCCCCGGCCCCGCCCCGGGGGGGCCGCGCGGCCCCGCCCCCCCGGCCCCCCGCGGGGGCGGGGCCCGGCGCGCCCCCCCCCCGCTCCCAGGAAGATCACTCCGCGGGCGGCCTTCGTGGCAATTCGCCGGCAGGATCAAATGGGAGGCGCACCCGGCAGACGCGGCGCGACTCCATCAAGAGTCCCGCCCGCGCTACACTGAAGAGTGATCGGGCGCCTGCGCGGCAGACGCTGTGAGCCGGCTTCATCGTGGACTGGAAGGGTGGGCTCAACCAGGAGGAAAGGGGCGGGGCGTGGTTCAGAACGACAATATCCTACCGGTATTGCAGGCCCGGAACATTTCTAAGCGCTTCGGCAGCGTCACCGCGTTGGAAGAGGTAGACTTCGAGCTATACCCAAATGAGATTCTGGCCTTGGTGGGCGACAATGGGGCCGGGAAGTCTACCCTGATCAAGATCCTGTCCGGCGCCTACCGCCCTGATGACGGGGAGATCCTGATGGATGGGCGGCGTGTGGAGTTTCACAGCCCCATGGACGCCCGCCGCCAAGGCATCGAGACCGTGTATCAGGATCTTGCCCTCGCCCCTGCCCTGGACATCGCAAGCAACCTCTTCCTCGGACGCGAGGAACGAGCGCGCGGCCTCCTTGGCTCGGTATTTCGCAAGCTGGACAAAGGGGGCATGCGTCGCCAGGCCGCGGCGAATATGTCCTCGCTGAAGATTGGCCTCCGATCGATGCGTCAGCCGGTGGAAACGCTTTCAGGCGGGCAGCGCCAGGGCGTGGCCGTGGCCCGCGCCGTTTCCTGGGGAAAGCGGGTCGTGATTATGGACGAACCTACTGCCGCCCTGGGGGTCAAGGAATCCGGGATGGTCCTGGAGCTGATCCGAGCGGTGAAGGCGCGGGGGGTGCCCGTGATCCTGATCAGCCACAACCTGCCCCATGTGTTCGCGATCGCCGACCGCATCCAGGTGATGCGCTTGGGGCGGCGCGCGGGCATTGCCAGACCGAGTGAGCAGACCATGGATGACGTGGTGGGCATGATGACGGGCGCCAGTCGCGCCGAGGTGGTGGCGGCCGCATCGGGCGCCGCCGCCGTTATGTCCTGACCCATGATGGAACTCAAGGAGCGAAGGGCGATGTCGAACCCATCGATCTTCGCTCCTTGAGAGGTTTGTCGCTAGCGGCGTCGATACCGGGTCGCCTGGTCTACGGCGACCGCTACGATTACCAATGCTCCGGTGGCGAAGGTCTGCCATTCGGCGTCGACCCCGATCAGGGTAAGCCCATTGCGGATAATACCGACGATCAGGGCGCCGATCAGGGTACCGATCATGCTGCCGCGCCCGCCGAATAGGCTGGTGCCGCCGATCACTACCGCCGTGATGCTGTCGAGGTTATCGGTCTGGCCGGCCAGGGGATCGCCCACCGTTGTACGGCCAATTACCAGCAGCGCGGCAATGGCGTAGATCAGTCCGGCGACGACGTAAATGGAGATCAGCAGCTTGGTCGTGCTGATACCGGTCAGGCGTACCGCCTCTATGTTGTTGCCGATCGCATAGACATGCTTTCCCCAGGCAGTCTGCGTGAGGGCATACCACATGATCGCCATCACCCCGAGCATGATCAGAGGACCGATAGGCACTACGTGGTTGCCTACGTTAAACGTATCGCCGAGGAAGAGGAGTTGATTGGGCAGATTAGTGACCGTGCTGCTGTGGGTATAGAGAATGGTGCTTGCGAAGGCGATATTCAGCATCCCCAGGGTGACAATGAAGGGAGGGAGGCGAATGAAGGCGACCAATAGGCCGTTCAGCAGCCCCAGGCCGACCGCCACCCCCACGCCGGCGGCGATCGCGAGCGGCACCGGAATCCCATAGGCGCCGCCCTGACCGGCATTTCCGGTGGCAAGCTGGGCCATCACGACCGACGAAAAGACCATAATCGCCCCGTTGCTGAGGTCGATGCCGGCCGCGATCATAATGATCGTCTGCCCAACCGCCAGTGTCCCCACCTCCATCACCTGAAGGAAGATGTTGGTAACGTTGCCGTAGGTGAGGAATACGGACGACTTAAGGGTAAAGAAGATGATCAGGATGACCAGCCCGGTCAGGGGACCCAGCAACGGCACATCACTATACACGCGAAACGCCGGCTCCATCCGCCGGCGAATCGAGGAGAACCGATCCATGTTGAATGATTGCCGCGTGCTCATGGGCGCCGCTCCTGGAGCATTCGCATCATTCCTTCCCTTCACGACCGTTGGCGAGGAGGAATCTCGGTACGCATTGACGCCGAGTCCGGCGCGGCCGGCCGGCGGACATTCCCATGGCCCCAAAACTTGACGGTCGTACGCTTCCGTAGTCCACGTCCGAGAGCCGGAGGGTGATACCCTGACCCCAGCCCTCGGATGTGGCTATCCGCCGATCAGCCGGCCTGGCCCCCCTTAAAGGGGGACCAGGCGCGAGCGTTTAACCCCAGCAGTTGGATAAGCCGAAGGATATCGGGCTGGAGGGTACAAATGGTTGAGGGCTCTTGGTGACCAGCACTTCGCCGGTGTCGATAAAAGCAGGAATCTTCTTGCCCTGGGCCGCCTGCACGGCGTAATCGACGCCCAGCTTGGCCATCCTGGCCGGGAACTGCATAACGTCGGTACTGATTATCCCATCGCGGACCGCTCGGATCCCGCGGCAACCGCCATCCATGGATACAATCTTGATCTTGCCGGTCAGGCCCTTGGCCTTGATCGCCGTCGCGGCGCCCAGAGCAGCGGGCTCATTGATCGTCCAGACCAGGTTCACATCGGGATGAGCGGTAAGGATATTCTCCATCTTCGTCTGGCCCTGCCCCTGGTCACCGTTGGTGATCTGATCGGATACGACATACTGCTTGGCGTTGAGACCGAAGCCGGCCAGAAAACCGCCCATGCGGTCCGAGTTCACCTCGCTGCCGGGGGTCCCTTCGAGCAGGGCGATCTTGGGGGTCTTGCCCTGGAATACCTTGCGCGCCCACAGACCATTCAGGATGCCGGCTTGGTAGTTGTCGGTGGCATAAAAAGCGGTGACGGCACTAGGGGGGTCAGTGGCCGTATCGAGGGCGATCACCGTGATGCCCTTAGCGGTGGCCCGCTTCACGGCAGGGACTATGCCTGCTGAGATACTGGGGATGAGCACAATGGCCTTGGCGCCCTGGGTGATCAGGTCGTCGATCTGCGAGATCTGGGTGGCTGTATCGCCGTCATACTTACCGGCTTCATAGACCAGCTTCACGCCCAGCTTGGCAGCTTCGGCCTTGGCGACGGGCTGCATGGCGACGAAGTAGGGATTGGTCAGCGTTTTGACCAAGTAGCCGATGATAATCGGCGCGTGAGCGGCGCCTTTATCGGTGGTCGCCCTGGCGGTGCCGGCCAGGGGAAGAATCGCGGCGACAACCAGTACGGCGCGCGGTAAGATGCTTCTGGAGAGTAGGCGACCTTTCATGGCTACGACCTTCTTGGATCACTGGACAACGGCCACGGCGCACGAGGTCCGTTCCTTCCCCGACCATGGGCGCGGGCATTATCACATCGCACGCCGGCACGATAACGCCGCGACGCTCACGACCGATGCCGGGGCTGCCGCCGGCTCGGGCCATGGAAGACAGAGCACCGTCGGGAATCGTGTCCACATGCACCGGGCTACAGAGGTGCCGATCCCTCTGACTCCCGTTACGCCCGTATCGGAGCGAACCGTGAAGAAGCCGCCGAACATGCTTCTTCATGCAGCCGAATCTACACACGTTACCCTTAAGGTGTCAAGCCATACCTGGTGGCGAAAGCATACCTCCCGCACGGAGTAGAAAGAGGAAGATAGCGTAACAAGTAAAATCCTCGTTGACGACATGCGGATTTGGTCGGGGGTCCATTATCGGCCGGGACAGCCGCGAAACCGGCGAGAGACAGGACTATACCGACAGGTTCCATTAAGGGGCAACGGTGCTGAGTTCAGGAAAATAGGTGTGGTAGATTCCTTCATCCCAGGTGAGCAAGGTAGCCTGGCGCCCCACGGCGTGTGCCCCGATCACGAAATCAGCTAGGATTCGACGCCTGGTCACCGGCGCGCCCTCCCTGGGTCGATGCAGCACATACGCGCGGTGGGCCAAGCCCGCCGACTGCCAGATCGCCCGCTCCAGTGACCAGTCCACCCGCACCGCCGTTTGGCTCAGAAAAGCCTCAACGAGTGCCGATGACCGGGTTGGGGCCGCGAGTAGTTCCGCGTACACTATGGGAGAGATGAGCACGTCTCCTTGCTCCGACAACCGGTCGACAAGGAGGGCGAGCCGGCTTGCGAGTGTCTCCTCGCCCTCCAACACGCCCACCACGATATTCGTATCGAGGGTTGTGATCACTGGTCGCGCAGCATTCTCACCTCGGCGACAATGTCGGCCACCGTTTTTCCCGACCCAACCCGACCCGCGCCCGCGAACGCCCGCACTGTCTTCTCATGGCGCGGGCGAAGATGCACGCCTTCGTCGACGACTTCAAAGATCACCGTGTCGCCCGCCGTCACATGCAGGGCCTCGCGAATCGCGCGCGGGATCGTCACTTGTCCCTTGCTGGTAATCTTTGCCTCTACGTGCATCTCTTTGTACATCTCTTTCGCTCCTTACTTTTCTTCCTTACTATAACCTATACCATGCTCCGAGGCTCCAGTGCAGCCCGACACCCTGGACGCGGCGGGCAGCACCCGCTGTGGCGGCCATCTTGACGAGCGGCCCGTGCCCGCGCTACCTTCTCCCCCATTAGCGCACGGCTGTACGCTTATGTTGAACGGCCGGGAAGAGAGTCACGGTGCGCGCGCAAGAACCCGAGACCTCGGCGGACTGCCCCACCGAGGATGTGGTTGACGGTGAGCTGTTGGGCAGCCTGGGCCGGCGCATTCGCGAATTGCGTTGCCGGCGCGGCCTCTCGCTCCGCCAATTCGGCGCCGTCACCGGCTTTTCGGCCAGTTTCCTCTCCGGGGTGGAACGGGGCACCTCGTCCCCTTCGATCACCACCCTCGCCGTGCTGGCCGAGGGGCTGGGCAGCACCCTTTCGGGGCTGTTTCAGCCGCCGGCGCCCGCCATGCCGCTGGTGCGGCTGAGCGAGCGGCAGTCATTTCGCCTGGACGGCTCTCCGGTGGAATACGCGCGGCTGGCGGCGCCCATCCCTGGCCGCTCCATGGAGCCAATCGTCGTCACCTTGCCCCCCTGGTTCGAGCCTCGGGAAGTGGAGCTTACCCACCAGGGGGAGGAGTTCGCCATGGTGCTCGGCGGCAGGATGGGGATCACGGTGAACGGCCGGCAGTATGAGCTGGGGCAAGGGGATAGTATCCACTTTAAGTCCGATGTGCCGCACCTGTGGTCAAATCGCCGGCCGGAACCGGCCGTGGTTCTCTGGGTAAATACCCCCAGGCTGTTCTAAACGAGGGAAGGGATACGGCATGCGCGTCGCGACCGACATCGGGGGCACCTTCACCGACCTGGTCAGCGTGGATGAAAACACGGGGGAGTTGTATAGCACAAAAACCAGCACCACCCCGGCCCGCTTCGAACAGGGCGTGCTCGACGCCCTGCACAAGGCGCGCACCGACCCGGCCGCGATCAGCGCCTTTATCCACGGCACGACCATCGTGATTAATACCCTCACCGAGCGAAGCGGCGCGACCGTCGGCCTGATCACGACCCGCGGCTTCCGCGACGTACTGGAGATCGGCCGCGGCAACCGCCCCGATATGTATAACTTCTACTATCGGAAGCCCCAACCATTCGTGCCCCGGCACCTGCGCTTCGAGGTGAGTGAGCGCGTGACCTATCAGGGTGAGGAAATTACTCCCCTGGCCGAGGATGAGGTGCGCGCCGCAGCGGCGGCGCTCCATGAAGCCGGGGTGGATGCCGTAGCGATCTGCTTTCTCCATTCCTATGCCAACGACGCGCATGAGCGGCGTGCCGCGGCGCTCGTAGCCGAGGAATGGCCCGGCGCGCTCGTCACTATCTCCTCCGCGATCACCCGTGAATGGCGAGAGTACGAGCGGACCAGCACCGTAGTGCTCAATGCCTATGTCCAACCGCGCGCCCGCCGGTATCTCAGCGGCTTGCGCGAGGAGCTGCGCGGGGCGGGACTGACCGGCAGCCTCTACGTGATGCAGTCGAACGGCGGCGCCACCAGTTTCGCGGACGCCGAACGGTCGCCCATCCAGCTTATCGAGTCGGGGCCTGTGGCCGGGATCTACGGCGCGGCGCTGCTGGGGCGCCGGCTGAGCATAGGCAATATCATCGGGCTGGATATTGGCGGCACCACCGCGAAGTGCTCGCTCATCGATGGCGGCGAGGTAAAGGTCTCCACCGACTACAAAATCGAGTGGACGCGCGCCGAGGCCGGTTATCCGGTGAAGGTACCGGTGGTGGATATCGTGGAGATCGGCGCGGGCGGCGGCAGCATCGGCTGGTTCGACGCGGCCGGCGCGTTGCACGTCGGGCCGCGCTCGGCGGGCGCTCATCCCGGCCCCGCCTGCTACGGGCTCGGCGGCACGGAGCCGACCATTACCGACGCCAACTTGGTGGCGGGGCGGATCGACCCGGATTACTTTCTGGGCGGCGATATTGAACTTACGCCCGAGGCGGCACACCGCGCGATCGGCCCCATCGCCGATCGCCTCGGCCTGAGCGTTCAGGAGGCGGCGGTGGGGATGATCCGGCTCATCAACGCCAATATGGTGACTGCCCTGAAGCTGATCTCGGTCCAGCGCGGCTACGATCCCCGCGACTTCAGTCTGGTGGCGTTCGGCGGCGGCGGCGCCATGCACGCGGCGGCGTTGGCGGAGGAGTTGCGGATCGGCCAGGTGATCATTCCGGTCGAGCCGGCCGTGTTTTCGGCCTGGGGCATGCTGATGTCCGATCTCCGCCGCGACGTAATCCAAACCCATATCGTGCGGGCGGATCGAGTGGGGCCGGAGACGATCAACGGGATCTGGAAAGAGTTGGAGCAGGAACTGAAGCACTTCCTTGCCGCCGAGGGCTTCTCTGAAGCCGATATCCAGGTCAGCCGCCGCGTGGAGATGCGCTATGTCGGCCAGGAGCATACGGTTAATCTGGCCTTCCCCAGCGGATCGGTCAGTCGGGCTACCCTGGATGAGGTGGGCGCGCGGTTCAACGAGCAACACGAGCACCTCTATACCTATAAGCTGGACACGGCTACTGAATTCGTCAACTTCCATGCCGCGGTGACCGCGCCGGTCATGAAACCGCTGCCGCCGCGTATCGCGGCCCAGGGTCCGGAGGCGCCGACGCCGCGGGGCAATCGTCAGGTGCATTTCGATCAATGGGGCGTGCTGGAGACTCCGATCTTCGAGCGGAGCACGTTGGGCGCCGGGACGAGCCTGGAGGGCCCGCTGATCGTGGAGGAGCCTGCCTCCACCACCGTGGTCTTTCCCAACCAGAAGCTGCGCGTGGACGATTGGGGCAATCTGCTGATCACCATAGGGGCACGCTGATGAGTACGACCAAGGCAGCCGGCGCGACCATCGATCCGTTTACTCTGGAGATTATCAAGGGCGCGCTGATCGCGATCAGCGACGAGATGTTCATCGTGATTCAGAAGACCGCGATGAGCACGGTCATTTACGAAACCCTCGATTATGCCTGCGGGCTGATCGATGCCCGGTCGCAACTGATCAGCCAGGGCAATGGGGTGACCGGCTTCCTCGGCTGTCTCACCTATGCCACCGAGGACGTGCGGAGCAAATTCGGCGCCCGCGGCGCCATTTATCCCGGTGATATCTACATCACCAACGAGCCGTACGGGGGCGGCGGCACCCATCTTTCCGATGTCACCCTGGTCACGCCCATCTTCAGCGGCGATCGCCTGGTCGCCTTCGCCGCGAATAAAGGCCACTGGAACGAACTGGGCGGCAAAGACCCCGGAAGCTGGACCACGGACGCCACCGAGGTCTATCAGGAGGGCTTGCAGTTCCCCTGCATCAAGCTGTTCGAGCGGGGCGTCGCCAACCAGGCCGTGATCGACATGCTGGAAGCCAACGTGCGCACGCCCGCCGCCACCCTGGGCGATATGTGGGCATGTATTGCCGCATTGAGGATCGGGGAGCGCCGCTTTGCCGACCTCGCCGTCAAATACGGCGTAGACACGGTGCTGGCGGGCATCGATAAGCTGATCGCCGACAGCGAGATTCTGACCCGACAGGAATTGGCCACGCTGCCGCGCGGGGTGTACACGGCCGAGGACTTCATCGACGACGATGGGATCGGGAA
>JAICHN010000233.1 GCA_025924845.1 Chloroflexota bacterium
AAATTGAATTCGCCAGAAATTTTCTACCCATGCCCATTAGAGTTTCCTCCCGAGTTTGCCGTCTCTGTCACCACCAGCACACTGATCACGGGAGCTACTGGTAAAGTTCTGCATCTGAAGCAGTTGCAGCTAAATGACAATCTCACGGGTACTGCCTATTACGACACCTATGGTAAGTTTACGGCAGCGACGCTTATTGACTTGAATTACACCTAACAACGGTCTGCTATCCGAGTCGGCACGCCGGCCACGGTCTGAAAATAGTCAGGCACGGCGAAGCTTGGGGAGGAGAAGGCCGAGTGCCTTGGCAGGGTGGTAGGCAAATGCCTCGACGCCGGAGCGTACCACAGTGTGGCGGCCGCGTCGGTCGGCGTCGTATGGGACTGGGGTAACAATCAGTTCGGTCAACTGGGCAACGGTACCACCAACCAGTCCACCCTGCCGCTTCAGGTGCCGGTACAGCAGTAGGTAGGGGGAGGGGTTAGGCGTCCCGAAGCACAGATGAACAGATGGTATGGATGACACAGAGGGCGGCTTCGGATGGCCATGCCGTGTGTAGCGCATAAGCCGCGATCGTTCTCCCTCGTACCTGCCGTATCCTGAATCAGGGGCGTGTTCTGTGTCCTCTGTTCCCTCTGTTCATCTGTGCTTCAGAAAGCGTACGATTTGCGAGCCGCGCTCAGGCTATATACACGGGCAGCGTTTCCAGGGATCGGAACAGCAGAGAGCGCTTCCAGCGGGGGGACTGGTCGACCAGGCGAAGCCGGGGGAACCGTTGCACCACGGTGCCGATGGCAATCTGCCCCTCCAGGCGGGCCAGGGCGGCGCCGAGGCAGAAGTGCGCGCCATAGCCGAAGGCCAAGTGCGCGGGGCCCGTACGACCAATGTTCAGGCGATCCGGCTCGGCGAAGGCTGCCGGATCACGGTTGGCAGCGCCCAGCACGATGAGCATGGCCTGGTCGGCGGCGATCCAGACGCCGCCCAGTTCCACGTCCCGCGCGGCGCGGCGCTCCGTATTCTGCACGGGGCTCTCAAAGCGGAGCAGTTCGTTTACAGCACTGGCGATCAGGGTCGGATTGGCGCGGAGCGCGTCAAGTTGGTCCGGATGCTTGAGAAGGGCCAGGATACCGTTCGCGATCAGGTTCGTCGTGGTCTCGTGGCCGGCGGCCAGCAACAATACGCAATTGGCGAGCAGTTCATCCTCGCTGAGCCTGTCGCCCTCGAGCTCGGCTTCCACCAGCCCTTGCAGCAGATCGGTGTAGGACGCGCCGCGTCGCTCCAGGGTGAGCACTCGAAAGTAGTCCATAAACTCCCCGATGCTACGCAACGCTCCCGGCGTTGTTTCCGTGGTCAGGCTACTTCCGTCCAGGAACGCCGCGAAATCATCCGACCATCGCTTGAGGCGCGGATTGTCCGCTTCGGGGACGCCCAACAGTTGGCCAATCACTGTAACCGGAAGGGGGTGGGCCAGCTCGGCTACGACGTCCATTGCGCCGTCCCTTGACGGCTTCTCCAGTAACCGATCCACCAGGCTCTGAATGCCGGCACGCATCCCTTCCACGACACGCGGAGTGAACGCCTTGTTGGCCAGGGACCGCAGCCGTGCATGATCCTTACCGTCCACGAAGAGCATCTGTCGCTGAAGCGCCGCCAACACTGGAGTGATCCGCGAGCGTGCCTCTTCAGGCAACCAGTCGGGGTCGATAAGAAAGCGGCTAGCGGTGATGCGGTCGTCGTGCAGGGCTGAGGCACACTCGTGATAGCCCGTGATTACCCAGACCGACCACCGGGGATCCCACCGGACCGGGCCGTCCTCGCGCAGTCGCCGATAAACGTCATAGCGGTCGTCGGGGCCTGTTACCTCGAGTACGTCAGCCAGACTGAGCGGATCCGATGCCAAAGGATTCATCGTCGGATTGCCTCTCCGCAAGGTGCGCGGCGTCCTACCAATCCTGTTCGACGTCGATGCCCGCCGCTTGCGGCAGGCTGCCGGCATCGAGTTGGGTAACCCGAAGTTCCGCGTTGGTCAACAGTTCATTGCAGTGCGCGGCGAGCGCGGTGCCCCGTTCATAGAGGGCTAGGGATCGCTCCAAGGACAAGGTATCACCCCGCAACTCCTCGACTGTACCATGAAGCTCGGCGAAGGCTTCCTCGAACGTGAGATCGATGCGTGATTCCTGCATGCTCAAACCAGTCCTCCCGTCGTCGTTCTAGCGAGCCGGATGCACCACTTCCGTCACCACGGCAGCTACCTCACCATCGCGGAAGCGAATGCGGAGTGCTTCACCATACTCGAGGTCGGCTCCGTCGCGAGCGATTGTACCGCTGTCGCGGAGGACGAGGGCGAAGCCGCGCTCGAGCGTGCGCAGCGGATTGAGCAGGACGAGGCCGCGTTCCTCACCGCGGAGCCGCTCCGCGCGCAATTGCACCTGGTGCATGAGGTGATCGTGACCGACGCGAAGCAGGTCATCGATGCGCTGTCGTCGTTGATTGATCGACCGGAGCGGGCTCCATGTGTGCAGATCGGCGACCGAGGCGCGCAGGTCGGCGCGATGATTGTCAAGGCGCGTGTCGATTTCCTCGCGAAGCTGTTCGGCGAGGGCAGCCACCTGTGCTTGCAGTTCCCTGTAGTCGGGGACGACGGCCGCCGCGGCGGCGGACGGCGTGGGCGCGCGCAGATCGGCCGCGAAATCGGCGATCGTACTGTCGGTTTCGTGGCCGATTCCGGTGACGATCGGGATAGGCGAGGCGACGATTGCCCTGGCCAGGCGCTCGTCGTTGAAAGCCCACAAATCCTCGAGCGACCCGCCGCCTCGGGCCAATACGATCACATCAATATTGGGAATCTTGCTCAGGCGCTCCAGGGCGGCCGTAAGCTGAGCCGGAGCCTCCTCACCCTGGACGAGACTGGGCGATAGGACAACCTCGACGGCGGGGAAGCGGCTTTGCAGGACACGGCAAATATCCTGAAACGCGGCGGCTTGCGGCGACGTCACTACGCCGATACGCCGAGGGAGCGCGGGCACTGGTCGTTTCCGTTCGGGCGCGAAAAGGCCCTCTTCCTGGAGGCGCTCACACAGCTGCTCGAAGCGCTGATGCAGGGGACCGATACCGTCGTGCTGCACGACATCTACATAGAGCTGGACGTTGCCGGTAGCTTCGTAGATTCCTACCCGGCCATGGGCCAGCACATGGTCGCCATGTTTCATGCCGACCGCTTTCTTGCGGGCGCCATTGTTTCGGAACCAGACACAGCGCAACTGGCCCCCCGTGTCTTTCAGGGTAAAGTAGGTGTGGCCGGCCGAGGAAAGCGACAGGTTGGAGACCTCGCCGCGCACCCACAACCCATTCAGAACGAGATCCTCGGCCAGGATGTCACCAAGGTAGCGCACGACCTCGCCTACGGTGAACACACCGTCCATTTAGGTGAATTCCAGAAGAGGCTGGCCGTATTCCACGGGCCCCCCGTCGTCTACCAAGAACCGGCCGATTTCGCCCTCACGTTCCGCGCGCACATCGCTCTGCAGTTGCATGGCCACAACTACCCCTACAACGTCACCTTCCCGCACATACTGCCCTTCGCGGACCAGGGGCTCAGCGCCCTGCTCGGCGGTTCGATGGAACACGCCCACCCATTGGGAAAGCTGGACGTGGAGACCATTGGAGGGCTCGGTGTCGGGGCGTGAACCCGGGCTAACCGGTGACGGCACTGCCTGTGGATCCAGGCGCAAGCGTACCGACCAGCCCTCATGCTCCGCCTCCAGTTCTTCAACTCCGGAGCGTTGACAGAGATCGGCCAGCGCCCGAATCCCGCCCCCGGGAGGCACGGTCGGTTGATCCATGGGCTGCTAGCCCTTGCCCACGCGCTCGATATACTGCCCCGTACGCGTATCCACGCGGATTGTTTCGTCCATATTGATGAACAGCGGAACCTGCACCACGGCGCCGGTCTCAAGGGTGGCAGGCTTGCTGGCTCCAGACGCCGTATCACCTTTGATGCCCGGCTCGGTATAGGTGATCTTCAATTCCACGTTCGGCGGTAGGTCGATGGCTATGGTCTCGTCGCCGTAGGACAGCAACTCGACCTCCATATTTTCCTTGAGGAACTTTGCGTCTTCGGCAATCAACGATTCGGGGACGGTAATCTGATCGTATGTTTCGGTGTTCATGAAATGAAAGGTGTCGTCTTCCCTATAGAGGAATTGGACCGTGCTTGAATCGAGGCGTGCCCGTTGGAAGCGCTCGCCTGCCTGTACGGTACGTTCGGTGGTCGATCCGGACCTCAAGTTGCGGAGCTTCATGCGCACCTGGGCGCTCCCGCGCCCCATCTTGATGTGATTGAACTCTAGGAGACGATACAACTCTCCGTCCAGTTCGATCGAGATCCCGCGCTTCAGCTCCCCGGTAGAAATCATGCGTTAGGCCTTTCTTGATGGTGCGATTCAGTTGACGGTGACGCCGGCGCGATTCGTCTGGCAATCAAGTGTAGCGCAGAAGTGAGTCTTATTGTCCTTGCCGTATGCCTCGAAGAAGAGGTAGGTGCTCGGCGCGGGATACAGCGCCGCGTTAATGGAAGAGGCGCCCGGCTCGCTGATCGGGCCGGGGGGTAACCCTGGATGGAGATAGGTGTTGTATGGTGAGTCCGTGCCCCCGGTTAGATCCGTGGTCAGGTGCTTTTCCCACCAGGTCTTTTCATCGGCGCGGTAGCCCAGGGCGTACTGTACGGTGGGGTCGGCGCCCAACTCGTTGCTGACGATATCGCTGTTCGCCAATCGGTTGTAATAGGTGCCCGCGATGTAGCGCTCGACAATGGGCACCGAGCTTTCACGTTGCACGATCGACGCCATGGTCACGATCTGGAAGGCACTCATATTACGCTTAGCGGCGGCGGCATGCATGGCGGGCGTGAAATGCTTTGCGAAGTTTGCCAGCATTAGGTTGACCAATTGGTGAGCATCGTAGTTCTTATGTAGGTGATAATTTCCCGGATAGAGGAAGCCTTCCACACCCGCGCCGGGCGGGACGCTTTTCAGGAACCAGTAATTGAAGGTGCCATGCTGGACCTGGTACATGAAATCCTTGTAGGAGACGGCGCCGCCCGCCGCGAGCAGCTGGCCGATCTCCTCGGCCCGATGGCCCGCCAGGATGTTGTAGTCCTGAGAGTGGTCTACGGGCTTCGGGGCCGGCGGCATCCGGCGCAGGGCGGCTGCGACATCCTGCATGCTCATGTCGGTATTCAGTTGGTGCGGACCCGCCTTGATGCTGTCCGACCCGCCGTTAATCCGGTAGTAGAGCTCGAAGAGGAAGCCGTTCGACACCAGTCCTTGCTGAGCCAGCTGCGTGGCCAGGCTGTTTACCGTCGCTCCCGGCGGCACCACGAAGCGCACATTGCGGCGCGGCCCGCCGACCGAGGAGTGAAACTGGTGCAGGACGTAGCCGCCGCCACCGATCACCCCCAGGGCGATGATCAAGATCAGCAGCAGCGCGAACATGGCGCCACCGTGCCCATGTCCGCCGCGCGGAGATGTATATACAGGCGCGGTTCCAGGCTGAACCGGCTGACCGGGCGCGTACAATTCAACCCGCCGACCTCCACTCTGGCGTGCGGATCGGAGACGCTGAAGGCGATCTCTTTGCTCCTGGTCTTGGGCCATTGCTCTCGTGCCTTCCTATAACTGTATCGGCGCCCGGATGTGTCGTTCGAGCGATTCCCTCGCCCCCCCGGCTACGCGCGTTCCGAGCAGGCGCCTGGGGATCGGCCGCTCAAGAAGCTCGGTTTAGGTCACGCGCGACTGTGCTTGGCGGCGAGTGTCGAGCAGGTCTTGCAGCATGATCGCCGCGGCGATGGCGTCGACGCGCTCCCGCTTCTTTGATCCCTTACCGCGTACCTTGGCGACCACCTGTTCCGCTTCCCACGAGGACAGCCTTTCATCCCAGTAGCTGATGGGGACGGGAAGCGGGCCAAGCGCCTGAACGTAATTGTACGTCTCCTCCACCTGGGCGCCGCTGGTGCCGTCCATGTTGAGGGGGAGGCCGATTACCAAAGCCTCGACCTCATGTTCTTCGATCAAAGCGCGTATGAAGGCACCGTGGGCAGCTTCCCGTCGGATCACCCTTAGAGGAGTGGCCAGAAACCCAGTCGGGTCGCTAAGCGCCAATCCCACCCATTTTTCGCCTACATCCACGCTCAGGTAGCGCACGCACGTAGTTTACCATACGGGGCCGAACCCATGGCGGAGCAGCCAGAGGGCGGAATCATGTACCCGACTCGTGAACGCGAATGGTAATCAGGCCGGCGGCTTGGGGCATGCGGCCCGCTAGACTTGGAAAGGTGCTTACCGCGTAACTCCAGCCGCCGTTCGCCGCGCTCCCATCCAATAAGCGCCGCGCGTCGGCTAGACCGCGGCCGACGAGCATGGCGCGGAGATTCGCGGTATCCAGCGCGGGCGTGGTGCGCGCCTGCACATGAAGCGCCACGCTTCGAGTTTTGCCGCTGCCCACCAGACTTGCCGTCACTCGTTCGGAGCCTGGCACGATTTGCTGGTTGTGGCCCGCCAGATCGGCATTTCGTAAGCGATCCGCCGCATGTTGAACGTCGTCGGCGTGAATATAGGTCATGGCGACACGCGCCGTAAGGGTGACGGCAGCGGCGGCGCGGCCATTGACGGTAGTGGGGGTGCTGCGTGGAGTACTCAACTGGACCGGCCCAATCCGGCGGATAGGACTCAAGGCGTAGGTTTGATTCAATTTTGCGGTCTCGCTCAGGGCAAGTTGCTTGCCAAGCCTGCCGGCCGCGCCGGTGATATCGGCCGGCGTGACGCTATATTCGGTACGCATGGTGCCGCCCGTGATCGCCGCGTAATTTGTAACGAGGAGGACACCGGCTAGCCGACCTTCTATCGCCGTTATCGCACCGGCGTCGCAGTTCGACGAAGTACCGCCGAGCACCGCGCGTACGGACACGCTCTGCTGGCCGTTGGTAGTCCCCGAAAAGCTATGCACGGCAGCGGGTACCTGGACATCGGCGATCGTAGCGTAGCGAGCGCCCCCCTGGGCCACCACCACCGTTCCCGCCGGTACCACCACATAGCCATCCTGCTGGTTGGCGAGCGTTATCGTGCCGACGGCATGGGCGTCGGAGACCAATTGCGTTCCAGTGCCGGAAACAACTACGCTCGCGGTTTCGCTCAGCTCGGTGTGACGAAGAGGAATCGCTCCAGAGAGGCCCGTGCCAAGGGCGACGTGATAGGTGTGGTCGAAGGGGCGAGGGGCATAGGTAATGGTGATCGTCGCTGCCGGGAAGAAGGTGATCCAAGCGGCGAGGGCAATTAAGAGCACCAGAACGGTGGCGCCTATCCCGTACAGGATCCGCCGAAGTCCTGTGCCCCCCGTGTTCGGCGCTTTCCTTGGCCTTCCCCCGTCAATATCAGTGGCGCCGGCTGCCTGGGCATTGGCCGATTGATCCACAGGGTCCGACACCTGGGCCGGATCGGCCTCGAACGTGTCATCCAGCGAGGGGTCGTCTACAGGCGACGCCTCACTTGCCGGCACGCGGACGACGGGCGGGGAATCCGGCGGAGCCGGACTTTTCGTGACTCCTGGAGATTGGGGATTGGACGTGATACTCGCGGCAGATTGGGCACGGCGGCTTGCCGCGGCTCGCGTCACCTGTCGGTCCATCGCGCTTAGCCTAGCAAGTTTGAGGCGCGCTTCGCCGACTGTCGGTCCGCAAGGAATGCCTACTCCCGTGAACTGGGCTATGGTGACGCGGCCTGTGGTTACGGCGGCGAGCGTAATGCCGGCGGCGTCGGCTCGTCGCTTGAGGAGCCGTGCCGAGACCAAGCCGCGCACGGCCCGCGCACCCTCGGGCAGCACGACGATGGCCGGCGTCCCCGTCGCTTCGACCCGATCGAGGAGCGCCGCCAGATCATCCTCCAGGTCGATATACAACACGCGGGGGATGTTTACCGGCGGCTCGGAGTCCAGGTCAGAGACTTCGCCTTGGTCGGCATAAGCCGCGGGCGAATCGGTTAGGGTGTCACCGATCGCCAGGTCGTCGTCAGCGGACGTCGGCATGGCGAACACCGGGTCGAGGTCGGCGGCGTCTTCGATGGAGTGCATGAATCGGTTTGCTACAACTTCAACAGGCGCGCGGCACGTACCAACGCCTGATTGACGAGGGAGGATTGTCGTTGAAGGGCGAGCGCCTGTAGGGCGAGCCCCATGGGGGTGACGTCTTGCTGGTCAACCAATTCTCCACTGTCGTCCTGGACTGAGTCCACAT
>JAICHN010000234.1 GCA_025924845.1 Chloroflexota bacterium
GGACTGCGCAGCGATCTCGAGTCCTTACCCTTCTTGCTCGGTCCGCATGACAATGTGTTGGTGATCGGCGCCGGTGGCGGCATCGATGTGTTGCGCGCCCTCGAAGCGGGCGCGAAGCATGTGACCGCGGTCGAACTGAATGGCGCCACCGTGTCCGCCGTACGCGCGGCGGGCGCCTACAACGGCAATATCCTGAATCGCCCCGAGGTCACCACGGTGGTGGACGACGGGCGGCACTTTCTGCAGCACTCTCATGAACATTTTGATGTGATCCTGCTCAACTTGGTCTATACCGGCGCGGCCGAGGACTCCGGTCATGCCCTGACCGAGAGCTATCTCTTCACGACCGAGGCGTTCCAGCTCTACCTGGATCACCTGACTCCTCATGGGCGGATCGGCATCATTGGCCATCAGGGTCTGGAGGGACTGCGCGCCCTGGTGACCGGGCTGCAAGCGCTGCACGAGAACGGCTATTCCTATGCCGGCGCCCTGCTTCGCTCCACGGCGCTGATGACTAACAACGACAATCCGGAGGCTCGCCCTACACTTGCCGTAATTCAGGCCGCGCCCTTTATCCAGAGCGAGGTGACCATGCTGCGGTCACGCGGGACCGGCGATCTTAACCTGCAGCCGTTCTACGTCCCCTATATGTATCAGGGCCAGTTCAAGGACATGGCTACGGGCGGGCAGACCATGGCGACCTTCTTGCAGGGAAGCGACTATGATGTAGCGCCGACCAGCGATAACCAACCGTTCTTCTTCGACTTCAGCTTTGGCCTGCCGGATGGATTGGACACGGCGCTCTGGGCCGCCGCGCTCCTGGTGGCGGGCTTACTCGCGTCGGTATTTTTCCTGCGCGAGTCTCAGCCGATTCGTCCAGGTCAACGGCGCTTCGCCATCTGGACGCTCAGCTTATACATGGCGCTGCTCGGCATCGGATTCATGTGCATCGAGATTCCGGTGATTCAGCGCTTTATTCTCATTCTGGGCACGCCGGTATTGGCCTTCACCGTGGTGGTGGGCACCCTGCTGATCGGGGCCGGTCTGGGTAGCATGTTGTCCGCCCGGTTGTTCACGCGTCGCGCTTTCCCGGCGCCGCTCGCCGCGGCTCTCGCGGCGTTGGCCGTGCCGGCGCTGGTGGCGACCGTGCAGCCGTCACTGCTCAGCTTGGGCAGCGGCGCGGCGATACTGGCCTCGATCGCCCTGTTGTTACCGCTCGGCGTAGTGCTTGGCATGCCGTTCCCGATCGGCTTACGCATCGCCGCCGAGGCACTGCCGGGGGATGTGGCGCTGTTCTGGAGCCTGAACGCTCTGTTCTCCGTGCTCGGCTCGGTCGGCGCGGCGGCGATCGCCGTGCAGGCCGGCTTCAGCACCGTGTTACTCTGCGGTGTGCTCTGCTACCTGGGAGCGGCCATTGTGCTCCTGTATCACGATCGCGCCCCCTCGGCAGTCGCCGTCATACGGCATTGAGCCAAACAGGCGCGCCTCTCACGCGGTCGAGCCGGCCCGGCCGTCTTCCCGCCCCGGCCGGCACGGAAGGCTCATCGTGACGCGCCTGACCGCGGCCCTTGATGCGCTTACTCCGCAAGCGTATCTCAACCTGGCCGCTTCGCCGCTCGGCCCCGCGTTGCGGCAACAGGGCGCGCTCGGTTTCCGCCTCGACGGCGTCCACCTGGACGCGCTCCAAAGCAACGTGGACGATTCGGTTGATACGCGGGTGATTCGCGGCCAGGTCGGTAGTCTCACCTTCGGCATCACGATGGAGCCCGCGCCGGCACACGACACATTGGTATGGCACCTTGACATGCGGCAGGATCACGACGGGTCCGGCGTTCGTCTGCACGATCTTTGCCCCTTGACCCTGGTGCTTGACGGGGCACGGGCGCCGGACTCCGTCATCCACTCATGGCTCGGCGGCGCCAGTCAGTCATTCTTTCCGCCCGACGCCGTGACGCCCCAACGGCGGGTGCTCTACCCTGGTACGGCCGCGTACTATGGTTCCGGGTATTTCGCGGTGGGAACGCACGGCGGCCGTTCCAGCGATCAGCATATGCCCTATCTGCTGATCGAGGCCGCCGACGGCACCGGCGGCCTGTGGTGCGCGCTGGGCTGGAGCGGGCACTGGGTAGGCGAGTTCGTCAAGCCCAAGGACAGCGTTGATCTGTGCCTCACCCTTCGCGTTGAGCCTTGTGATCTGCGTTTGCCGCCCGGTGCGCAGTTTCGGGGTCCCAGCATGGCGTTAGGGCTCTACCGCGGTGACCGAGAGACAGGCTGCAATGCGATCAGGCGGTGGCTGCGCTCGCGCATGCCCGCCCTGCCCGGTGCCGGCAACCTGGCGCATTTTAATACCTGGACATCGATGGATGCCGATGTGAACGAGGCTCGCCTGCTCGACGCCCTGGATCGGGTGGCGGGTCAAGGTTTGCGTTACTTCATGCTGGACGCCGGCTGGTATCCCTGCCCCTCCGACGACTTCAACGCCGGGGTCGGGAACTGGCGCGTGGACACGGCGAAGTTCCCGCGCGGCCTGGAGGTCGTGGCGGAACGCGCGCGCGGCAGCGGCATGCACATGGGCCTGTGGTTCGAGCCTGAGCGCGCCCACTGCACCTCGGAACTGGCGCTTCGCCACCCTGACTGGCTGCTCACCGCCCCCGGCAGCGATTTCGCCCTGGTCAATTTCGCGCTGCCTGCCGTCCGCGAGTATATACGGCATTTGCTTGCCGATTACGTGCGGCGCCTGGATCTACGCTGGCTCAAATGGGACTTTAACATGGATCCCCTACCGCATTGGCAGGCAGCCGGCGACGGCGGATTGGCGCACGTTGGCCATATCAACGGCGTGTGGGAGACGTTTGATTGGCTTCGCGCCGCCTTCCCACAGCTGGTGATCGAGAATTGCGCGAGCGGCGGCAACCGGCTTGATTGGGCCATGTTCAGCCGAGCGCATGTCAACTTCGCCAACGATCAGTACACGCATCCCGCTTGCCTACGGCGCATCCTGGGCCGCATGGCGGCATTCATGCCGTCCGAGCGGCTCAACATGTTTGTCAGCCCTTTGCAACACCGCGAATACGGTAATGCCGAGTGGCAGGCGCTGCTGGGCAGCGCCTTCGGCGTGGGCGAACCGGTCGACAACTGGACGGATGTGTTCCGGGACCACCTGCGACGCCATCTTGAGCTACATCAATCGCAGGCGAGCGCCCAAGCCGGTGACTTTTATCGTCTGACGGCGGAGACTGCCCTGCTCACCGCCTGGGAGGCATGGCAGATGCACGATCCCGTCACGCACCGCGGGCTGATGGCCGCCTGGCGTTCAGGGGCGCCCGAGCCGAGCATCGTGCTCCATCCACGGGGGATCGACGCGGCGCGGACCTACACCCTGGAGGACATGTATAGTGGCGGCGCGCGGACGATTTCAGGGGAGATGCTTGCGCGGGGCATCGCGGTTGCGGCTGCCCGGTCCGGCAGTACCCTTCACGTCTACCGGTCCTACGTGGAAGCGAGAACAGAATGTTGACAGGGCCCGTCTAGCCACTTATCATCCGGTATAACCATGTTCCAAAACGTTTTGGGAGCGAAGCCTTGGCCACAATCAAGGATGTAGCGCGCATGGCCGGCCTCTCGGTAACCACGGCCTCGCGCGCGCTCAATAACCACGATGACGTCGCCGCGCCGACGCGCGCGCTTGTCGTCCGCGTGGCGGCCGAATTGGGCTACCATCCCAACCATATCGCGCGTAGCCTCCAGGGGATGCGGGTCAATACGGTGGGTCTCGTCATCCCACAGCTCGTCCACCGCTACGTCGATAGCTTCTGGCTGGAGTTTATCGCGGGGGTCACGAGCATATGTGGCGATGCCGGGTTTGACCTGGTCCTCTGCACCGGTAAGGATTTGCCTGCCGAGCATGCCCACTACCAGCGACTGATCAGCTCGCACCGCGTTGACGGGGTGATCGTGTGCGACATTCGCGTTCGTGATCCGCGAATCTCCTATCTGCGCCAGAAACACGCACCGTTCGTGGCGTTTGGCCGGGTGCCGGGTCATGATGACTTTTCCTGGGTCGATGTAGACGGCGCGGCCGGGGTTCGTACCGCCGCCGAGCATTTGTTGGCCCTGGGGCATCGGCGGATCGGCTACCTCGGCGTGCCGCGCGCCTTTTCGTTCACTCATTTCCGGCATAACGGCTATGTCGAGGCATTGGCCGCGGCGGGCATTCCCTATGATGACGGCATCGTGTTCGAGGATCTCGACGTGCTGAGCGACCTTTGCGCGCCGATGCGGCGCTTGATGTCGCTGGACGATCCGCCCACGGCGCTGATCGCCTGTGCCGATTTCCTGGCCGCCGGCGCCTTGCGCGCCCTACGGAGCCTGGGTGTGATGGTTCCGGAAGATATGTCGCTCGTCGCGTTTGACGACACACTGGTCACCCAGCATACGGAGCCGCCCCTTACCAGCATACGACAGGACAATCAGATGATCGGCAGTCGGGTCGCGGCGGTGCTCATCCAACAATTGCGCGATGACGGTCACCCTCCCATCCATGAGTTGGTCCCGCCGTCCTTTATCGTGCGACAGTCTACCGCCGCGCCGCGCCTCCGATGAACGGGTAACTGTTCCCCTTTGTCTTGTGGTACACCTTTGGACGTGCTACGGTGCGGAATCATGGCGCCTCATCTATCAGATACCGCAAGTACGCACGCGGCGTTGAGGGCAGGACTCGAGCGCCGTCAAGCCAGGGCAAAAGCGCGACGAGGTGGATTATCATGTACGAGACCGCGCACTCGACGTCGATCCCGGTACCGCGGCAAGCATCCCGCGCTTCCTTCGCCGCATGGGAGCGCTGGTCGGCGAGCACCGATAGTGTAAGGTTGCTGTTTGGCTGGGCGATTGCCGAGGCGACGGTCTGGCCGATCCTCCCCGACTTCCTGCCGATCCCGTTGGTGCTGGGTAAACCGCGCCGCGTGGCCGGATTCCTGGCGGCGGCCGTTGGGGGCATGACGCTAGGTGGAATCGGTCTCTACCTGTTCGCCTTCCGGTGGCCGGCTGAGGCTCTTCGCCTGTTGTACCATTTGCCTACCGTGCGCGCCTCTGCCATTGACCGCGCCCGTAAGGACCTTGCCGCGCATGGGCTCGCCGCCTTTCTTTTTCAGCCGGTCAGCGGCGTGCCGTTCAAGGTGTGGGCACTGCTCGCCGGATCGGAGGGGCGCAGCCCCCTACGAGCCACCCCACTGTTCATTATTTCGCGCGGCACGCGGATGGCCGTTCTGGCCCTGGCGGCGCGCTTTGTCGGCATGCGATTCAGGCCCTTTCTCAGCGACTACTTTCTTGTACCGGCGACCATGTATCCGGCGGCATTCTTATACGTCTGGCGGCGGTTGATCGATGCATAATCAGGGAGACTTATCCATGGACCAATCGTCCGCGCCTCCGTGGGACCCCGGCAATTCCCGTGCGGTCCTCCGCGCGGCGCTGGACCGCATTATTCCGGCTGATGATTTCCCTGGCGCCGTGAATGCCGGAGTCGAGCACTCGCTTGCCCGCCTATTGGCGGGTGGCGCCCGCGAGCACGCGCCGCTGATCACCGACGGGCTGCACGCCCTGAACAGCGAAGCGCAGCATCGTTTCGGCGTATCTTTTGCCGCGCTCGACCCGGAGCGACAGGATGATCTGCTTGCGGTGGTTGAACGCGGCTCCGTGCGCACTGCCTGGTCGGTCTCTTCGGTGGCCTTCTTCACCGCGCTGCTGGAACTGACGAACGAAAGCTACTACGGTACCTCCGACGGCGCCGACCAATCGGAGCCGATGAGCTGGCGGATGATCGGCTATCGGCCGGGACCGCGCACTGCTCCGGAGGAAACGTGAGCGAGTATGACGCCGTCGTGATTGGCGCGGGCGCCGCCGGCGGAATCGTGGCCTGTGTGCTGGCTGAGGCCGGTAAGCATGTATTGCTGCTGGAACGCGGCAGCAATCTCTCATATGCCCAGATCGGACGCGATCATCTCCGCAATCATCGCATTTCTCTCTATGGGCACAACACCGGTCCGGACCTGGAAGGCAATCCGCGTATCTTCGAGGATAGGCAAGGATGCGCTCATCTGGTGCGTCCGCACGAGCGCGACTATCACAACAATGCCATGACCGTGGGCGGCGGCACGAGGGTGTATGGCGCTCAGGCATGGCGCTTCCTGCCCGATGACTTTCACATGGCCTCGCGCTACGGCGTACCGGAGGGCAGCTCACTGGCCGACTGGCCCATCACTTACGAGGAACTCGAACCCTTCTATGCGCGCGCGGAGTGGGAGATCGGCGTGGCGGGCGATGCTTCCGCCAATCCGTTCCAGGGTCAACGCAGCTCGGGCTATCCAATGCCCCCAGTGCCGACCAATCCGCAACGAGTCCTACTGTCTGCCGGTGCGGCCAGGCTCGGCATTACGGCCTTTGCCCCACCGTTGCTGATCAACACCGTCCCATTCAACGGTCGCCCCGCCTGTGTGCAATGCGGTATGTGCGTGGGTTTCGCCTGCCCCTCGGACGGCAAGAACGGGACACATAACACGGTGATTCCGCGGGCGTTGGCAACCGGACGTTGTGATCTGATCACGGAGGCACAGGCTGAGCGGATCCTGACCGATCCTCGCGGCCGTGCCGCGGGAGTTTCCTACGTAGTTGCCGGTGAGCGTCGGGTAGTCAGGGCCGGAGTCACCGTCGTTTCCTGCGGCGCCATTGAGTCCGCTCGCCTGTTGTTGAATTCCGCCGACGACAAGCATCCTTACGGACTCGGCAACGATCACGATCAGGTGGGCCGTAATCTACACGGCCACTACTACCCCGGCGCCTTCGCGATCATGGCGGAGTCCTGTTACGACGGGAATGGCCCCGGCGTTTCCGTTGCCACCTGTGACTTCAACCACGGCAACCGCGGCGTGATCGGCGGCGCCATGCTGGCCAATGAGTTCATCAAGCTACCGATCGCCTTCCAAAAGCAAGCATGGCCGCCGGATGTGCCGCGTTGGGGATTGGCCGCGAAGCGCTTCATGCGCGAGAGCTACGCGCGGTCCGTACAGATCCAGGGTCCGGTTCAGGACATTCCAAATCTCCAAAGCCGCGTGACCCTCGATCCTCAAGTGTGCGATGCCCACGGCATCCCTGTAGCCCGACTGTCCGGCAGCGTACATCCGGAGACGCTGCGCACAGCCGACTTGATCCGCCACAAAGCGGAGGAATGGCTGCGTGCCTCCGGGGCGGCGCGGGTATGGAGTCGGTCTCCGAAGCCTATGCTATCCGCCGGCCAGCATCAAGCAGGCACCTGTCGGATGGGTAACGATCCGCGAACCAGCGTGACGGATAGTTGGGGACGCGTACATGGACACGAGAATTTGTTCGTGATCGATGGTTCGCTGCACGTAACCAACGGCGGCGTCAACCCGGTCTTGACGATCATGGCGCTGGCTTACCGAAACGCGGCGCAGGTATTGAACACGATGTAAACAACAAGCCGCAAGAGGATGTGATGGCAACTATGATTAGCGGCAAGGCGCTTCAGGCACGTGGCTGGGCACCCGGATCTTTGCTGGGACTGGCCAAAAAGGCCGGCGCACGGCTCCTCGAACAGGGCTGGGAGCAGGAGGCGGTCCTTGATGCGCTTGATGCCGTACGCATGCAGCCGCTTTCCCATGAGGCAGACCCTGATCTGGGCGAACTGGCCTCGGCGGTGCTCGCCGAGATGGCGCGCGACAAGAAAGCGGCGGCGCGGCGCTCCTTCGCTCTCCGCGACGATCCCATTCCTTATCGGATCTGGGGCCGAGCGGGGATCGATGAGGGCGCCATCGCCCAGATGGATCTGGCCATGCGCCTCCCCTCGGCGGTGGCGGGCGCTCTGATGGCCGACGCGCATATCGGCTACGGCCTCCCGGTTGGCGGCGCCTTCGCGCTCGACGCCGCGGTGAGTCCCGGCGCCGTCGGTCCCGATATCGGCTGCTCGGTCTATCTGTCCATCTTCGCTGCAACCCCGGAGGTGTTCGACGACCCGCGCCGCATTGACCTATTCCGCCGTGCCCTTACCGAGGGGGCGGTGTTTGGGGTGGGCGCGCAGTCGGATCCCCGCCGGCTGCCCGACCATGCCGTGCTTACGGATCCGGGATGGAACGATACCCCGCTCACCCGTAGCCTCCGCGCGAAGGGGGCCGCGCAACTGGGCCAGAGCGGCTCGGGCAATCATTTCGTGAGCCTGGGCGTCTTTGACCTGCTGGATGAGGTCGAGGGCGTGCCGCCTGGGCAGTAC
>JAICHN010000235.1 GCA_025924845.1 Chloroflexota bacterium
GCGCCCCCCGCGAGGAGCGCCGTGCCTTCCTGCAATATGAGTACGGCATACGCGCCGTCCCCGCCAACGCGGAGGCGGCCCGCGATGCCTCCACGGTCATTCTGTGCGTGAAGCCGCAGACGGTACCCGCCGTGTTGCCTGAGTTGCGGGTGGCGATGCACAAGGATCAGGCATTGGTATCGATCGCCGCGGGCATTACCCTGGAGACGCTGGAACATGGGTCCGGTAATCCTGCCGTGGTGCGCGCCATGCCGAATACGCCTTGCCTGGTGGGCGAGGGAATGACCGTCTGGGTGGCCAGCCCCGCCGTTCAAGAGAGCCGGATTGCCGAGATACAAGCGATCTTCGCGGCCCTGGGCCGTCAGATGCAAGTGTCGAACGAGTCTTTCCTCAATATGGCGACCAGCATCAGCGGCTGTGGGCCCGCCTACCTGTTCCTGCTCATGGAGGCGATGACCGACGCGGGCGTGCAAATCGGTCTGCCGCGTTACATGGCCGAGGAACTGGTGACGCAGACCGTGCTCGGCGCCGCCCGCCTCGCCCAGGAGACGAACCGCCATCCGGCCGCGCTCAAGAACGCAGTGACCTCGCCCGGGGGCACGGCGGCCCAGGCGCTCTACCACCTGGAAAAGGGTGGCCTCCGTTCAACCATGGCCGAGGCGGTGTTGGCCGCCTACCACCGCGCCCAATCCCTGGGGAAGGCGGAGGGCGCGGCGCATTGAGCGCCTACTCCCGGGCCGATGTGGCGCGGGTATGGTCGCGGATCGCGCTCTTCAAGATGGATAGGCCGAGCGTCGCGCAGCGGGGCCGTACGGAGACGACCTCGCGACCCAGTACGTCGATCAGATCCTCGTAGCTCATTTCCTCGACCTCGGCCGGCGTCTTGCCCTGAGCGAGTTCGGTAACGATAGAGGCGGCGGCCTGGCTAATCGTGCAGCCCTCACCCTCGAAACTCAACTCGCTTATTCGGTCCTCATCGTCGAGGCGGGCATACATCGTGACCAGATCGCCGCAGCCGGGATTACCCCCGGAAGCGTGAATCTGCGCATCCGGTAAGGCACCCCGATTATGCGGATTTTCGTAGTAGTCCAGCAGCGTTTCCACGTAGTCCTCGCGGTTCATACCCGCTCCTCCGAATCGTCTCCGAGTTAGGCGTCGTGGGGCCGGGTTCGCGCGGGACGCCAAGCGCCGGTCCCCATCCTTTCAGTGTAGCAAAGCATGGAGGCCGGGGCGTGAGAGGCATGCTATGCCGTCCACCGCGTGAGAGAGTGCATAACTTTCTTGACGAAAGGTCCGAACTCCGACCGTATCGGTGTACAACGGTATTTCCCTTCACAGGTGCCTCAATGCTACAATGCTCTCGCACGGAAGAGCACATGGCCCGGTAGGCCAGAAAGACCCACGGTAAATTTTCACCCTGCCGTGGTTGGTTTGCCGGGCCGACACGTGCAAGGTGGCATGCATTCCAGTCTTCCCCCCTTGATTCTCGCCTCCGGCTCGCCTCGGCGCCGTGAGTTGCTCCGTCACCTGGGTATCCCCTATGAGGTCGAACCCAGCGCTGTTGATGAATCCCCCATTCCAGGCTTGACGCCGGCTGAGTTAGTGCGTGCCCTGGCTCTTGCGAAGGCGCACCATGTAGCGAGTCGCCGGCCCGACGCCGTGGTGCTCGGCGCCGATACGCTGGTGGATCTGGACGGCCATGCCCTCGCCAAGCCGCTTGATGCGGACGACGCACTGCGGATGCTCCGCCTTCTGGCCGGACGTGCCCATCAGGTGCATACCGGGGTTGCCGTGTGCCGCGCCGACCAGACTCGCTCACGTGTGGTCAGCGCCACCGTTTATATGCGCCGCTCCTCGGATGCCGCCCTGGCCGCCTACGTGGCGGGCGGCGAACCGATGGATAAGGCGGGCGCCTACGCCGCGCAGGGCGATGGCGCCGTCTTGATCGATCGCGTAGAGGGCTCCTTCCTCACCGTGATCGGGTTGCCGCTTCTGGCGGTCCGCGAACTGCTCAGAGAAGCCGGGCTCGTGTCACCGGCCGACCAGGCGACGATCGAGACGCTCGAGTACGGCGGGCCGTCTGCCCGGTATGACGTTTAGCCCGCGGCGCAGGTGAGCCTTAGCCGGCGTTTTGGCCGAGCAGCCCACGGGCGGCCCGTGCCACGGCGGGCCAGGCGGCGGAGCGGGGGTCTATCGGCTCGAAATGGCCCATGCCCTGTAGCGTGATCAACTCAACGCGGTCGCTCAGTTCGCCTGCATGAGCCGCGTAACGCTCGGCGATGACGTACGGCACCGGTACATCCTCCGTGCCGTGAATCAGGATCTGGGGCACGCCGAGCGGGAGAAGTATGTAGGGATCGGCCGCCGTATAGCGTTCGGGCCGCGCGGTTGGGCTGCCACCCATCAACTGTTCCACGGCGTGGTCGCCCAGATTCAGCTCCCAGGCGGCGCTCAGGTTCACCACACCGCCCAGTGAAAGGGTGCCGCGCAGGGCCACCGGCGTGGCGCTGTACAGCGGGCTGCCGGCCGGGATACGAGAACGGCCGGCAAGCCAGAGGGCGAGGTGGCCACCCGCTGAGTGGCCCAGGGCGATCACCCGGTCCAGATCAAGCTTATGCACAGGGGCAAGGCTGCGGACGTAATCCGCTGCCGCCGCCACGTCGAGGAGCGTACCAGGCCAACCGCCCCCCTCGTCGCCAATCCTGCGATATTCGACGCTCCAGGTGGCGATGCCCTGGGCGGTGAGCGCGGCGGCGAGATGGCCGAGGTGCGCGAGATTGTACCGGGCGCGCCAGAAGCCTCCATGCACCAGGATGGCCAGGGGGTGGGGCGGCGGCGTGGCGGGGAGGCGCAGATCGCCGACCTGAAGGGCAAGGGGGCCATAACTCAGGCGCATGTCCGCCGGCGGCGGCGGCAGACTGAGGATTGCATCACTCATGCGGGCAATCTCCTTCGGTCGTGTTATGATCAGGGTTACGTCCTGACTATAGTGGAATCTGGAATCGTCATGCGGGTGAACGAGGAATTCGTCGAGCAGTTCGAGCAACTGCTCCAGGAGGTCGAGCAAGTCATTCGGGAGTATCCGCCCGAAATGCGTGCCGCTCTCCGCGATGAGGCGCGGATCGCACTGCGAACGGCCCTCCAGGAGCGGTGGGAGGCTCGGCTTCGGCAGTTCGAGGAGGGCGGCCCTATCCAGCCTTATCCCCCAAATGGATAAGGAGAACGGGGCATTCCGTGCCATAGCGCCCGTGTGCTACTGTAGTTGTATGGCTTGCCGTACGGGGCGGGGAGCGCCGCCCTGAGACCGACCATGCTGTTTGGTGCCTGGTCCCCCCGGCAGCCGCGCTCGGAAGGGTAGGCGCGGATGACTCCGATCTCAGTGGTGTTGGCGATAGGCGCGCCGCTACTCCATGCGCGAGTGCGTAGCGTTCTGATCAGTGATCCCGGTACGATGCTGATCCATGACGCCGTGAGCGGCCTGGACGCGGCGCGGCAGACAGAGCATCTAGGGCCGCGGATCGTGCTCTGTGACCGACAAATGCTGGCCGATCCTCACTTTGGCGGTTTTCAGGCAGGAGTGAAGTCCGGCCCGCTCGTGGTCATGGTCACCGTCAACAGCGACGCCATGCGATCCAAGTCGTCATTAACAATCTCCGGGACCATTCCGTTCGATACCCGCCCAGGCGACATGGGATCGCGTTTGTCAGCCATTCTGGAGGCCGTGACGGCAGTACCGAACCCAGCCGAAGCGGCGCGGCTGCGCACTCCCGCCCCTATTGTGGCCCGGCTGAGTGGGCGTTTTAGTGTAGCGGACCGGACGCTTCCCACCCCCACCTTTACTCCGCCCGTCCCCGTGATGTCTGCTCCAGAGGTGCCGGCCTGCCGTCCCGTCCCCACCAAGACGGCGCAACTGAAGAGAACGTCGTTCCTTAAGTCGATGCTGGATGACGGCGACACTGTCTATGGCCGGGAACGAGCGACCTTGGTGTCCTAACATCGAGGTTATCCGGCTTGCCGCTATGCCCTACCGCCCTATTTCCTCATATTTACAGAGCGGCAACGCATAGCGTAGACTGGTCGTCGGAAGGCGCGCTCAGGGGCGAAACCGGGCGCTGAAATCCGCTGCTTTGGAGTAGGCTACCAGTATGGCGACCGAATTTCCTCCGGTACTTCTTGCGCTGTCTTCCGCGTCCTTATTGGCGCGACTGCACCAATCGTGGCTTCTCGATCATGATATTCCCGTGCTCGGCGTAACGACGGATGGGGCGCATGCCGCCCGCTGGATAGTGGAGGCGCCCGCCCAACTTGCGCTCTGTGATGCGCATATCCTCCGGCACGCGGCGGTACAAGCCGTTTTCGCCTCCCCTTCGGGACCACCGACCTGTAGGATCGTCCTGGTAGTCGCGGGGGCCGGGACCGCCGCGGTTCCAGACTCACTGCCGATCTGCGCGGTGCTCGAGCCCGACATGGATCCGGGCGTCGTGGCCCATCACCTTCGGATGCTCGCCGCGTCGCCGAACGGCCGGCCTCTGCTTCTGCCGACCCCAACCCATGAAGCGAAGGTTGGGCTGGAACAAGACGAAGCGGGTCGGCAAGAGGTTCTCAAGCGGCCGCGCGCCCAGGATCCGCTCACCGTGCTGCTTCGGGACCTCCAGGGTGATCCCGACCGGGCCCGCGATCGGGTAACCGGGCTTGCCACCAGCCGTACGTTGACCGGTGTCCTTACCGCGTTGCCCGCGCTCAACCAAGCCGCTACCATCGCCGTGGTGGCGCTCAGGTCGCGCAAGGCAGGCGAACCACTCGACGCGGACGTCGAAGAGCAGCAACTGGCCCGGCCTCTGCGGGCCATCGCGGCCGGCTTGCGGGCGCACCTGCGCCGGGATGACCTGGTATGCCGGCTCAATGGGCCGGCATTTGCCGTGGTCCTCTCACATCCTCCGGACAGCGCGTCGCCGCTGGCGCGCCGCCTTCGCGGCGTGCTCGATGCACTACAGCGCCTGGCCCTAGGGGAGCGCAGTACGCTGGCGGTGAAAATCGGCTTCGGATTTTGCGAGCCGGGAGCGGCAACAGCGCCTTCGCTCGCGCGGGCATGGCAAGCAGCCACCGGATGAGGGCGCGGGCTCACTGGAATTGGCCTGGAGCGGCTAATGCCCAGTCCGGTGGGCTTGAAGCGTGGATCGCGGGTACCCTTGGCACGAGAAACAGTTCTGGTTAGTCAGCGGGACAGAAGTTGATTCAGTCAGCAATCGCGCCTCAGGAACTGGTGGTGAAAGCGCCTCTCGATCTGGTCATGAGCGTGATCGCCGCCGCCGAATACAGCTCCCTGCCCGGAGCGGGGGTAAACGCTCGACGGATTAGCGACCCTAAAGGCCGCCTGCTGGTGGAGTTCATCGCCTCCGACTTTCCCGACCAGGATCCGATAGTCAAGGAACTGGCGCCCGATCCGCCCGACCACGCCATCTATAGTCATGTGGCGGGTCCCTATACGGGTACGATTGAGGAAATCCACCTCACTCCGGTAAAGAGCGGCACCGCGCTTACCCTGACCGCTCAGTATCTTCGCCAGGGCGGCACCGCCCGCTTGGTACGCCACGTTCTTGAAGAAGGGGCGCGGGAGCATCTGGCGCTTCTTCAGCACATGGCCGAAAGCCAGGCCCGCCGCCTCGGCATGGTCGGCGTTACCGGCGCCCTGGTGCCCATTCCGATGATGACCAGCGAGGAAGAGGTGCTGGAGGCGGCCGTCGAGCAGGAAGAGATGGAGTGGGGGTACGCCGGGCACGGGCGCGGCGTCGCCCGCATCGCGGTGGCCCTGGCTCAGGAGATGCGCCTACCGGCCCAACATGTCGAGGATCTGCGTCAAGCCGCCATCCTGCATGACCTGGGGAAGGTTGCTCTGGACAGCAACCTCTGGGGCAGTCTAGGCACGCTCGACCGGGAACAACGCAGGCAGATGGAAGTTCATTCCCGCCTTGGCTATCATCTGGCCGGGCGCGTACGCTACAGCGACGCGGTGCGCACGACTATTTTGTATCACCATGAGCGTTGGGACGGCAGCGGCTATCCGGAACACATGGTTGGGCATGACATTCCCCTCAAGGCGCGAATCCTTGGTCTGGCCGAGCATGTAGATACGATGATGCGGGCCGGGAATCGGCGCGACTTTATGCCGACCGGCCGCATCATCGCGGTCATCGAACGCGGCGCGGGCCGCGAATGGGAGCCGCTCCTGGCGCATCGCGTGGTGCGAATGCTCAAAGGTCACTGAGAGTATAGCCCTCGGCATGGGGAATCTTGTACTCTCACTCTGGTGAGAAGGTACGATTTTCTAGGTCGGGAGGAATGCGCGCATGGCGGAGCGATTGGGTGTGGGAGTCTGCGGGGCGCGGATCGCCCGCAATCACGTAGAGGGTTACCAGAAGACGGGTATCGCGGAGGTGCTCTGCGTCGCCGGTCCCGACGTCGATCGCTGTCAGGCCCTGGCCGCGGATTATCGTATTCCCCGTGTCGTAGCCGACTATCATGAGATGCTGGCCATGCCTGACATTCAGGCAGTGAGCATCTGCGTACCCAACAAATATCACGCCGGCATGGCCGTCGACGCACTCAACGCCGGGAAGCATGTGCTATGTGAGAAGCCGTTGGCGGTGAACGGCGCCGAAGCCCAGCGCATCGTGGACGCGGCGCGCGCCAATGACCGAATCCTCATGGTCGCTTTCAATAATCGCTTTTCCGCCAACACAGTGGCGCTCAAGCAGATTGCCGATGCCGGCACGCTTGGTCCCATCCACTATGCCAAGGCGGCCTGGCTGCGGCGCCAGGGCATCCCCGGCTTCGGTGGCTGGTTCACCACCAAGGAGGTGGCGGGGGGCGGGGCGCTGATCGACATCGGCGTCCACATGCTGGATCTGGCGCTGTATTTTATGGGCTATCCCAAGCCGGTCAGCGTGCTGGGTTCCACGTATCAGGCATTCGGTTCACGCGGGAAGGGGGCGCATCCGGGTTGGGGAGCTACGGACCTTGAGCTTACCAATACGTTCGATGTGGACGACCTGGCGGTCGGTATGGTCAAGTTCGCCAACGACGCTACCCTGCTGGTCGAGGCAAGCTGGGCGGGCCATCAGGAGTTGGGCGACGACATCTACGTTCACCTGTTCGGTCGCGACGGCGGCGCCCGCATCCTCGCCCCCGACTATCACAAAGAGGATTCGGTGCGGGTATTTACCGAAATCAACGGCCGCGCCGTAAACATTCAGCCCGTCTTCAGCATGGACGACGAGTACGCGCGTGAGATAAGCCGCTTCGTGGAGTGCGTGACCCAAGGCGCGCCAAATCCCGCCCCCGGAGAGCAGGGCGTGGTGCTGATGCGGATTATCGACGCGCTGTATGCTTCGGCCGAAAGCGGCCATGAAGTGCGGTTGGACTGATGAACTGCACCTCAGCGTAAGAGGGCGGCCAGGCGGTCGGGGCGATTGGTGGTGATGCCGTCCACGCCAAGCGCGATCAGGCGGCTCATGGCTCTTGGATCATCGACCGTCCAGGCGAAGACGAAGAACCCTTCGCGACGGCATAGCTCGATCAGGGGTGGGCGAATCAGGTGATACTCCACGGCCAGACCCGCCGCTCCATTGCGGCGGGCGCCGCGCATAGCCCTCATGGTGAAGGCGCTCAGTGTTTGATCCGAAACGGCGCGCCCAAACAAGGGCAGCCCGATGCCGCTGGTCGCTTGCAAGCTCGGCAGCAGGGCAAGCTCGGGGGCAAAGGAGCGCCCCGGCCCGGATCCGAGCAGGGCGCCGTCCGGTGCTCTCCTCCGTAAGGCATAACAGACAAGTTCCGCCATGCTGGGGCCGCTGCCTCGTAGGTCCAGGTATGGTAGGGCACGGCCGCGCATCAGATCCAGCGCCTCCTCGAGTGTGGGCGGCGCCGCCGGCAGGCGCCACAGGGTCGCCAGATCGGTTGTCGTGATGCGCGGCCTCCGGCGCCAGGTCGCGGCGCCGCGTACCATGGCACGCCCTCGGGCGACGAGACCGGGATCCGTCGGCGGATGTTGGGAAACCCATGGGAAGTGCGCCGTCACCAGATGATCGTCGAGCGTGCGCCAGACATCAAGCTCGATCAGGTCAACGCCGATCCGCAGCGCCGCCTCGATCGCGGCAAGCGAGTTGCCGGGCGCTAATCCGTCCGCCCCCATGTGCCCAATCCGTAGGGGCCGACGGCGCCCCTCGAGTGCCTCAATCAC
>JAICHN010000236.1 GCA_025924845.1 Chloroflexota bacterium
AGGGGTAGGTGCTTCCGGCGCCATCTTTGGCGTTTTCGGTGGTCTGGGCGTCTATTTCTTCCGCAACCGCCGCCTATTCGGGCGGCTTTCGCGCTCTCTGGTTGGGCAGGTGGCCGTGCTGTCGGCGATTAATCTACTCATTCCCAACGTGGTCGGCGGCATCGACGGCTGGGAGCACGCGGGTGCACTACTTGGCGGCATAGCGGCGGCGTATTTGGTTGGTCCGGTGATTCCCCTCCCCAAGGAGAACGCGGCGGACCTCGATCTTGAGGAGCACCGCTCTCCTTCGTTGGTGATCACCTTGACGGGCGCCGCGGCGGTGGCTCTAGCCATGCTGGCGGTTGGCGTGATCGCCTGGAATCCGGTAGGCGCCTAAGCATGAGTGCCGGAGCGGCGACCATGCCTCTGGCGGACCTACTGAGCGATGCCGGTATTGCCGCGGAGCCCGGCGTGCCGGACGTAGCGGTGGGCGACATCCAGTATGACTCTCGGCGAGTACGTCCCGGCGACCTGTTCGTGGCGGTCACGGGCACGGCGACGGACGGTCATCTTCACGTCGAGGCGGCGGCCCGGGCCGGGGCCGTGGCGGCGGTGGTCGAACGACCAATACCGGGATTGTTCAACGTGCCGGTGCCGTCCACCCGTGCCGCCCTGGCCGATCTGGCGGCGGCACGGCATCGTTTTCCGGCCCGTTCGCTGCACGTGACCGGGGTGACCGGCACGGACGGCAAGACGACCAGCGTGTATCTGTTGGCCCATATCCTTGACGGCCTGGGCCGGCACACCGGCTTGCTCAGCACGGTGGCCTTCAAGGTGGGTACTCAGTGGGAGGACAACAGGCTCCGCCAGTCCACCCTGGAAGCGCCGGAAGTGCAGGCCGCCTTGGCTCGCATGGTTGAAAGCGGAGTCGGAGACGCCGTGGTGGAAGCGACCAGCCACGGTCTGGCCCTTCAGCGCGTGCGTCGCTGTGCGTTCGACGCCGCCCTGATTACCAACGTGACGAGCGAACATCTTGAATTTCACGGTACGCGCGAGCGCTACCTGGCCGCCAAGGCGAGCTTGTTGACGGCGCTGCTCGATCGTGAGGGGAAAACCGGCCTGCCGTTCGCCGCGATCAACCTGGACGACGAAGGCAGCGCGAGTCTCATCCCCGATGCACCGGTCGATGTGCTGACCTTTGGGCTCTCGACCGCGGCACAGGTGCGCGCCCGCGAGGTGCGGAGCGATGCCGGCGGCTCGACCTTCACCCTTGAGGCGGGGGGCCGGACCTATGCCGGACGCACCTGCTTGCCCGGTCTATTCAACGTCTCGAATTGCCTGGGCGTGCTGGCCGTGCTGCACGGGCGCGGTTTTGACCTGGAGGCGGCGCTGGCTCACCTGGCGACGTTCGAGGGCGTTCCGGGGCGTATGCGGCGCGTGGATGAGGGACAGTCCTTTCTGGTCGTGGTCGATTATGCCCATACCGCGGCGAGCCTGGAGAAGGTGCTCCTTACCCTTCGGCCCCTGGCCAAGGGGAAGCTTATCGTCGTGTTCGGCAGCGCGGGCAATCGCGACTGGGAAAAGCGGCCGGTGATGGGTGCCGTGGCGGCCCGCCTGGCCGACTTCAGTATTCTTACCGACGAGGATCCCCGCCTGGAGCCTTCCGTGGACATCGTGCGGGAGATCGCCCGCGGGGCCGAGCAGGTCGGCGCCCGCGAGGGGAAAGATTTCGCGTGCATTCCGGACCGTACGGCGGCGATCCGCCGTGCCGTCGCGCTCGCCGGGCCGGGCGACGTGATCTTGCTCGCGGGTAAAGGACACGAACGCAGCATGCTGGTGGATGGCCGCTCTTTGCCCTGGGACGAGGAGGGAACGGCGCGCGCGGCGCTCCGCATGCGTGGCTATGTCCGGTAGAGCCGCGACCGGCTTGAGCGAGGTCGGCGCGGCCGAACGACCCCGACGGGTGCTGATCATTCACAACCCAGTGTCGGGTAGGCCTGGCGCCCATCTACTGGTACGTGGGCTTACCTCAAGTCTGCGCCGCTTAGGTCATGATGTTGACCTACAGCTGACGCGCGGTGTGGGTGATGCCACGGCACATGCGACCCAAGCGGTGCGCGAGCACTACCCGCTGGTGGTGGCGGCGGGCGGCGACGGCACGGTCAACGAGGTACTGCAGCCCCTGGTCGGCACGGCGGTGAGTCTCGGCGTCCTGCCCATAGGCACGGTCAATCTCTGGGCGCGGGAAACCGGCGTCCCCGCCGACCCGGAGGCGCTGGCCGCGCTTTTGGACCGGGGGCCGTTTCAGTGGGTGGATGTTGGCCAGGCCGACTCCCGCTACTTTCTCCTGATGGCCGGCCTGGGTTTCGACGCGGCGGTCGTGGCGGGCCTGAGCATTGCCCTGAAGCGCCGGTTTGGCCGCGCCTCGTATGCCGTGGCCGCCGCGCGGCTGGCGCCCTTCTACCGAGGTTCGCGTATTCGCCTAAGCCTCGATGGACAGGAGGAGCGGATGACCGCGCTTCTGGTCTTGGTGAGTAATACAAGACGCTACGGAGGGAATTGGCAGGCGATCCCCCACGCGGTGGCCGACGACGGCCTCCTCGACGTGCTGGTGATTCGCGGTGAGCGGCTCTGGGCGGGCGTGCCTCAGATGGGAGCATTGTTTGGCGACCCGCGACGGCGGCAGGCCGTCTTTCAGAAACGAGCGGCCGAAGTTGTAGTGGAGGCCGAAGGTATGCTGCCCATGCAGGTGGACGGAGACGGCGCGGGCGGGCAGTCTGCTATCCGCATCGTCGCGGTGCCGCGCGCGTTGCGGGTATTAGTAGCGGAAAATCCTTACGGCCTCTTTGGAGCGCCCCATGAATGAGCAACCAAGGCAGGGATCCCGCGTGTTGTCGGTCGTGGGCCTGGGGCCGGGCCAGTGGTCGCAGGTCACGCTCGGCGTGTACGAGCGCCTGACCGAAGCGAGCGTGATCTATCTTCGCACGCAGGTACACCCAACCGTCCCCGCCCTGCGTGAGCGGCTTCGTCCGGAGCAGGAACTGCGAGGCTTCGATCACCTCTATGAGCGAGCGGCGAACTTCGAGCAATTATACGAGGAAATCGCTGAGGCGGTCTTGACGGCGGCATGCGCGGAGAGTGGATCAGTCGTCTACGCCGTGCCCGGCCACCCCCTGATGGGCGAGCGGACCGTGACGCTCGTGCTCGAACGGGCCGCCGAGGCGGGAGTCACCGTCGAGGTGCTGGACGGACTCAGTTTTCTGGAACCGGTCAGCCGCGCCCTCAACATAGATCCGGTGAGCGACGGCGTGCAGGTGGTGGACGGCGCGGCGCTGGAGGAGGCAGGGGATCTCCAGTTTGACGCGGCCTGGGCCGGCCTCTCCCCACGCGTCGTGGCCACGGGGAGGCCGTTGCTGATCGCGCAGGTCTACAATCGGCGCGTTGCGGGCGCGTGCAAGCTGTGGTTGCTGGAGCGGTACCCCGAGCACCACCCGATACGGGTGGCCCGCGCCGCCGGTACGGACCTTTCCGCTGTATGGGACACGCCGTTGGCCGAACTGGACCACCGGGATGTCTTTGATCACCTGACCACCGTCTACGTGCCGGTGCTCGACCCCCTTGCCGACCTTAAGGGGCCGGTCACCTTGCCGTACCTGACGGCGCGGCTGCGCGGGCCCGGCGGCTGTCCCTGGGACCGGAAGCAGACTCTGGACTCGCTGAAGGGCCACCTCCTCGAGGAGGCGTACGAGGCCGTCACGGCGCTGGACGGCGGAGACGCCGACAACCTGGCCGAGGAGCTGGGAGATGTGCTTCTCCTGGTCTCTATGCTGGCCCAGATCGCCGAAGAGGAAGGGCTTTCCGACTTGCCGCGGATCGTGCAGGCGATAAACGCCAAGCTGATCCGCCGCCATCCCCACGTATTCGGCGACCTAAACCTGAGCACCGCCGACGCTGTCCTGACTAACTGGGAGCGGCTCAAGGAAGCGGAAAGGGAAGGAGGAGACCGGTCGGCGCTCAGCGGGGTGCCGACTGCCATGCCCGCCTTGATCGCTTCGCAGAATATGCAACGCAAAGCGGCAGCCTTGGGCTTTGAGTGGGAAAGCATCGAGGGGGTCTACGACAAGATAGCGGAGGAGATCCGCGAGGTCCGGGAGGCTGGGCCGGAGGAGCTGCTGGAGGAGGCGGGCGACCTACTGTTCGTGCTGGTCAGCCTGTGCCGTCATCTCGGGTTGGATGCCGAAGAGGCGCTGCGCCGGGCCAATGCCAAGTTCCGCGGGCGATTCGGCGCGGTCGAACAGCTCTGTAGCCGGCGTGGTCTGAGCTTGAGTGATCTGGACGCGGCGGCGTTGGACGAATTGTGGCGCGAAGCGAAGGCCCTCACTTGAGCTGCCACGGAATCCAGCGGTAATAACTTCCTTGACAGTGTTCAGTGCAAGTGCTACCCTGATCGCAGGTGCTTAGCACTCGCAACAGGAGACTGCTAAGACCCGAGGAACAAGTGACAAAGAGAATCGGCATCCTGACCGAGCGGCGGAGAGCAATTCTCAAGATCGTCGTGCAGGAATACGTAAAGACAGCCCAACCGGTCAGTAGTGGGCGTATCGAAAACGAATATGGGCTGGGGGTCAGCGCGGCCACCATCCGCAACGAGTTAGCCATGCTCGAAGAGATGGGCTATCTGGCGCAGCCCCATACCTCTGGTGGGCGCGTGCCCACCGATCGGGGTTATCGCTACTTTGTGGAAGGGCTGATGGAGGAACCGGGCGTGCCGGCGGAGGAACAGCGCATGATCGCGCATCAGTTCCACCAGGTGCATCTGGACCTGGCTGAATGGCTACGCCTGTCGGCGGCGATCCTGGCCAAGAGCGCGCGCGCCGCCTCGCTGATCACCACCCCGCGCGTCGCCGAAACACGGGTCAAGCATATCGAGTTGATTTCGATTCAAGACACGGTAGCGCTGTTGGTGTTGGTACTGCATGGCGGAATCATCCAGCAACACATGCTTGGCCTTCCCGCCGCCACCCAACAAGAGGCGCTCTCCGCCTGCGCGGGACGCCTGAATAAGATACTGGAGGGCAGTACAGCCGAGGCAATCGAGGCGACCGCGTTCGGGCTACGGGACGAGATTGAACGGTTGGCCGCCCAGGCGGTGGCGCGGTTGATGAGCGAGCATAATCAACAACAATGGCCTGTAGTCTATTATGACGGCCTTGCCAACATTTTAGGTCAGGCTGAATTCGCAGCCGGCAGTACGGGACGGGGTCCGGATCGGCTCGGTCAGGGCCAGAACATTCGCAATATGCTCGATCTGCTGCAGCAGGGGATTTTCCTGCGTCGTCTCCTGCCTCAAGTAGTGGCCGGAGACGGCGTGCAGGTGTTCATCGGCGGCGAGGGGCAGCACGAGGAGTTGCGGCCGTTCAGCGTGGTGGTGTCGCGATACGATGCCGCCGGCGGGGGCACGGGCATGCTTGGCGTACTTGGCCCGACCAGAATGGAGTATGGCCGAGCGGTGGCAGTGGTACGCTATATGACGGCCTTACTGTCGGAGCTGGCGGGAGAGCTGTATGGCTGATGATATAGAGAAACAGGATGAGCGGGAACAACGGACGCGGAGCGAGGCCCATGAGCCGGGTCGTCGCCGGCATCGACGCGGTGCTCACCAAGATGGAGAGGGTAATGCTGCTCAAGAACCGGATACGGCGCCCAATGATAATGGAGCCACTTCCTTGAGCGCCGATCAGCAAGCGCTGGTGGAGCGTCTGGTCGGGGAGCGGCTCGCGCAGGAGCAGGTCAAAACGGAGGAGGCAAATACTCGGTGGCAGCGTACGCAGGCCGACTTTGCCAATTACAAGCGCCGTAACGAGCAGGAGCGCGAGCAGCAAGGACGATTCGCCAACCTGGTGCTGGTATCGGAGTTACTGCCGGTGCTCGACGACCTCGACCGCGCGATGGTCACCATACCGGAGACGGTGCAGGGACTACCCTGGACCGACGGCTTGCGGCTGGTTGATCGGAACCTGCGTGGTACTCTGGAAAAGCAAGGGCTGAAGCCGATCGAGGCGGTGGGGGCCAAATTCGACCCCATGCTGCACGAGGCGATCATCCATGAGGAGTCTCCGGATCACGCGGATGATGAGGTAATCGCCGAATTGCGGCGCGGCTATACGTTGCACGACAGAGTCGTGCGCCCCACCCTGGTCAAGGTAGCCAAGCACGTGGAACCCGCCGAAGAGACTGAGTAAGGAGACAGAGGGAGCAATGGCTAAGGTTATTGGTATCGACCTGGGTACCACCAATTCCTGCGTGTCGGTGATGGAAGGCGGCGAACCGGTGGTTATCCCCAACGCCGAGGGGAATAGAACCACGCCGTCGGTCGTGGCGTTCACCAAGGGCGGCGAACGGTTGGTGGGCCAGGTGGCGAAACGCCAGGCGATCACCAACTCGGAGAATACGGTGTTCAGCGTGAAGCGATTCATGGGCCGTAAGTTTAACGAGCCGGACATCGATCGCGACAAACGCCTCGTGCCCTATAAAGTGGTGGCGCGGAATAACGGCGACGTGGCCGTCGAGGTCATGGGCAAGCAGTATACGCCGCCGGAAATCAGCGCCATGGTGCTCGGTAAGCTCAAGGCGGACGCTGAGGCTTACCTGGGCAGCAAAGTAACGCAGGCCGTGATTACGGTGCCGGCCTACTTCAACAACAGTCAGCGTGAGGCCACCAAGGATGCCGGCAAGATCGCCGGCCTTGAGGTGTTGCGCATCATCAACGAGCCGACCGCTTCGGCCCTCGCCTACGGCCTGGATAAGAAGAAGGACGAGAAAATCGCCGTCTATGACCTTGGCGGCGGCACCTTCGATATCTCCATTCTGGAATTGGGCGACGGAGTTTTCGAGGTCAAAAGCACTAATGGCGATACGCACCTCGGCGGCGACGACTTCGATCAGCGGATTATTAACTGGCTGGCCGATGAGTTCCGTCGCGAGCAAGGCATCGATATCCGCGAGGATCGGGTGGCCCTACAGCGCCTCAAGGAGGCGGCCGAGAAGGCAAAAATCGAACTGAGCAGCGCCATGACGACGGAATTGAATCTCCCCTTCGTTACGGCGGACGCCAGCGGCCCGAAGCACCTTGTGATGACGCTCACCCGTTCCAAGCTGGAGCAACTGGTCGGGGAACTGATCGAGCGTTCCAAGGGGCCGGTGCTTCAGGCCCTTAAGGATGCGGGACTCAAGCCGTCCGATATTGATGAGGTAGTGCTGGTGGGCGGCCAGACTCGGATGCCTGCCGTGCAGACCATGGTCAAAGACTTGTTCGGCAAGGAGCCGAACCGCGGGGTCAATCCCGATGAGGTGGTGGCTATTGGCGCCGCAATCCAGGCCGGGGTGCTCTCGGGCGACGTGAAGGATGTCCTGCTCCTGGATGTCACGCCGCTGAGCCTGGGCATCGAGACCATGGGCGGGGTGTTCACCAAGCTGATCGAGCGGAATACGACCATTCCGACCAGCAAGAGTCAGGTGTTCTCCACCGCGTCGGACAATCAGCCCAGCGTGGAAATCCACGTGCTGCAAGGGGAGCGCGAACTGGCCCAGTACAACAAGACGATGGGCAAGTTCCACCTGGAAGGGATTCCCCCGGCGCCTCGTGGTATTCCTCAGATTGAGGTAACCTTCGACATCGACGCCAACGGGGTGGTGCATGTGTCCGCCAAGGACAAGGGCACCGGACGCGAGCAGAAAATCACCATTACCGCTTCCAGCGGTTTGGCGAAGGAAGAGGTGGAGCGCATGGTGCGCGACGCCGAGACGCACGCGGCCGACGATGCGCGGCGCCGTGAAGAGGTCGAGGTTCGGAACAACGCCGACAGCATGGTCTACAGTGCCCGCAAGACCCTCGACGAGCACAAGGAGCATATTAACGAGACGCTCAAGGCCGATATCGACCGTAACATCGGTGATGTGGAAGCGGCCTTGAAGACCGATGACGTCGAGCGCATCAAAGAGGCCTCGGAGGGCTTGAAGAAGGCTCTGCAAGGGGTCGGCCAGGCAATTTATGGGGCCGCCGGCGCGGGCGAACAGCAGGGCGGCTTTGACGGCTCAACCTTCGACGGCACAGGCACGGCGGATCAGGACGGCAGCGGCGCCGGCGAAACCGGGGCCGGTCATGCCGACGAGAACACGGTTGAGGGCGAGTTCAAGGAAGTGTAGTAAGACGCTGGTTCGCCCGGCCACTGGCGGGGCGGACAGGCGAGTCGGA
>JAICHN010000237.1 GCA_025924845.1 Chloroflexota bacterium
AACAGGGAGAGGCTTCGCCCGCAGACATGCAGCCCTGCCCCCACCCCGCGCGCCGGGCTCCAGTCCCAGGGCCGCCCTCTACCCATGCCGCTCAACCTGGGCCGCTTCATGGTTCGTTCGCGTATTGGGCAGCCTGCAAGCGGTAGAGACGGGCATAGGCACCGTCGCGGGCCAGCAACTCAGCGTGGGTGCCTTCCTCCTGGACCTGTCCCTCTGCCAGATAGAGGATGCGATCCGCCATGCGCACGGTGGAGAAGCGATGGCTGATCAACAGGGTAAGTCGGCCACGGGTCAACTCCTGGAAATGCCGATATACCTCGTACTCCGTTTGCACGTCCAGCGCCGCGGTCGGCTCGTCCAGCACCAGCACCTGGCCGTCGCGCAGAAAAGCCCGGGCCAGCGCCAATTTCTGCCACTCACCACCGGAAAGATCCCGCCCGCCGAAGCCGCGGCCCAGGAGTGTGTCCAGCCCCTCGGGCAGCGAGGTGAGCAGCACATCGGCGCGGACTCGCGCCGCGGCTTCCTCCAGCCGAGCACGGTCGCCCAGGGCCTCCAGCCGACCAAGGCCGATGTTCTCCGCGGCGGTGAGTTCGTAGCACACGTAGTCCTGGAAGATGGCGCCCATCTCCATGCGCAGATCCTCCAGATCATAGTCCCGCAGATCCACGCCGTCCAGGAGGATTCGTCCGGCGGTCGGATCGTAGAGCCGGAATAGCAGCTTGACGACGGTGGTCTTGCCGGCGCCGTTCTGCCCGACCAGCGCCACGCTCTCGTGCGGGTCCAGGTGGAAGGAAAGGTCGCGCAGCACCGGAGTGGACTGGTCTGGATAGCAGAAACTCACCTGCTCGAACACGATGCCCTGCCGGATCGGGCGCGGGGCCGGACTCGGATTCACGGGTTGGGGAAGATCAGCGGGCGCATCAAGCACCCGGAACAGGCTGGGCATCATGCGGAACGTGGAGGGGAGAAGTTCGAGCAGGTAACTGATCTGCTGGACCTGAGCCTGCAGCATGGTCGCCGCGCCGCCATAGAGCACCAGATCGCCGACTGGACGCCGGCCGTGGGCCACGAGCCATACGACCGCCACATACACCCCCGCCCCGGCCGCCGTGCCCAGCAAGGCACTGGCGGTGAGGCCGGCAAGCAGCCGACGACGCAGCCGGTCTATCTCGCCGAGCGTACGGGCAAACATGGCATCGTAGCGGGCGCGAAAGAACGGGACCAGATCGTAGAGCCGCACATCCTTGGCGGGCTGCGGAGTCAGGGTTACCTCACGATAATACTCCAGTCGGCGCGATTCGGGCGTCTGAAAATAAATCAGCCCGTTCGTCTGATTGCTTGCCGTCAGTTGCCGAGAGAGTGAGGGCAGGGTCGCGAGAATCACCAGGACCGGCATCAGCGGATGGAGACCGGTGCATACCACCAACAGGCTGGTGGCCGTCAAAAGCGCGGCCAACGCGGACGTGGCAGTGGTTACCAGTTGGATCCCCAGCCTGGAAGCCTGCGTGCGGGCCCGAGCCAGGTCATCGGCAAAGGCGGGATCCTCGAAGCGCGCCAGGCCCTGCCAGCGATTGGCCGCCCGGATCAGATCCCTGCCCACGGAGGCGGTGAGCCGATCGCCGGTCAGGTCTCGGCAGGTTTGGACCACCGGCCCGAGCAGTTGGCCGGCAACGATGCCCAGGGCGGCGAGTACGGCCCAGTCGCTCAGGCTCAACCGGGTCGCCAGCCGATCTGGTATCCGGCCCAGGCCGGCGTCCAGTGCCGCCCGGTCGAGAAAAGTACGGAAGAACACCAATTCGAGCGGGGCCAGGATAGCCTGCAGCGCCAACAAGGCAACAAGTAGGAGCAACAGACGCGGGCAGCTCCGCCAAAACAGACGCAGTACCAGCTTGCCTAGATGCCCGATGGCGCGGAGGTCGTGGAGCAAGGGCCGAGCGGCGGGCGGCTCGGGCTCGTCATCTTCCTCGCCAAAGAACTTTACCATTGCGGCTTAGCCTCTCGCTGCACATGCCCGCACAGGCGTACCAGTATGCCGGGCCGGCCGCTGGTTCTGCAACTCTACAGGAGGTCCAGTGTACCTCCCGTTTGTGTAGGCACATCCGACGAACGTGGTCTGTCCCCGATTAAGAGCGCCGGTCTCCCAGCTCGATGCGAAGGAAGGCGCGAGAGATTGAGCAGATTGTTAAGACGGCGAGCTATCTGGGCCATGGCCCCTGGTGATAGTCTTCCGGCGTAGCCGTTCAGCCGCTGAACCGATATAGATCGGATCGCGTCACAGAGCACCACGCTCGTCTGTCCCTGATGAGCATCCGGCGCCCCTAAGCGCACATGCCAACGAACGCCGCGATCGGTACGGGTCATCGGCGCCACGATCACCAGGTCAGCTGGTCCATGATTCAAGAGGTTCGTGGATATAATGACGGCTGGACGTGTCCCACCCTGTTCATGGCCTTGTATTGGGTCGAGTTGAACGATCCATATATCGCCGAAGCTTGGCCGGGTCGGGTTAATGGGTTGCATCAAGACCATCCAGCAAGGTTGCGTCCCATATCGCCAACTCTGCTTGCCAGTCCGCCCAGGCATCTGGATCCTCTCGCAAACGGGCATACGCGACGTTCGATTCCTCGGCCATGGTCACCCGATCATAGACATCGATAGCACGAGCGATCAGCCGGGCGAGCGGGATGTCCGCTTCCCTGGCTAATTCCACAAGGCGATCATACGTGTCGCGGTCAACTCGCACGCTCATGTGCGCACGGGCGGTGATTTGCCGCCCAAGCGATTCAGTTGCCATAGATCTGCTCCTTAGGGCAAGGCAATTTTCCTTCCTAACGCAGTATAGCAAGATGTAGGCAGTATTTACGACAGATATAGACACATATTCCTATGGATGTAGCTGATGAGCAACATGCGCGCTATACCCGGGTTCTGACTGGAAGCGGCGTTGCGCCACCCGCCTCAGGCTAATCAGTAGAGAAGCCTCGCGTGATCGGTCGGGCAACACATGCATCGACAAGCGGATAGCCGAGCGAACGGCTTGTCGACCAGATAGATGCTAAACAGCAAAGGGGTCGGTACGGTTTTCACACCGTACCGACCCCTTCTCTTGCTGAGCGCCCTCAAGGGGTGCGCAGGGTGCCTATGCGGCCTCGGCGCTTGCCGCGGCCACCTCCGCGGGCACTCGTACCCGCACCACGCCGTCTACCAGATGCATGCCGGCGGTTTGCCCGCTCGCAATCTCCCCGGCCAGAATGGCGTCGGCCAACGGCGTGTCGATGTGCGTCTGCACCGCTCGACGGAGCGGCCGGGCGCCAAACTCCTCGTTGTAGCCTTCGTCAATCAGGAAAGCACGTACTTCCTCATCGACCTCCAGGGCGATCCCCTGCGCGGCCAGGCGAGTCCGAGCATCGCGCAAGAGCAGATCCACGATCGCTTCCAGATTGACCCGGCTGAGCGAGTGGAAGACCACCACCTGGTCTATGCGGTTGAGGAACTCCGGTCGGAACGCTTGACGCAATCCTTCCAGGGCCTTGTCACGCAGTCGATCGTGCTTGTCCTCCTCCTCGGCCGCCGCGGTGACGAAGCCCAGCTTGTTGAGCTTGCGCAATTCCGAAGAGCCTACGTTGCTGGTCATGATCACCAGGGTGTTCTTGAAGTCCACCACCCGACCCTTGCCGTCGGTCAGCCGACCGTCGTCCAGGATCTGCAGCAGTGAGTTGAACACTTGAGGGTGCGCCTTCTCCACCTCGTCGAACAGCACCACGCTATAGGGTCGGCGCCGCACCTGCTCGGTCAGTTGACCGCCGTCATCGTGCCCCACATAGCCGGGCGGGCTACCGAACATACGGGCCACGGCGTGCGGCTCCATGTATTCCGACATATCGATGCGGATGATCGCGTCCTCGCCGCCGAACAGTTCACGGGCCAGGGCGCGAGCCAGTTCCGTCTTCCCCACCCCGGTCGGGCCGAGGAAGAGGAAGGAGCCGATCGGGCGCTTGGGATCCTTCAGACCGGCCCGCGAGCGGCGAATTGCCTGGCTGGCGGCCTGAATCGCCTCGTCTTGACCGATCACGTGTCCACGCAATCGCTCCTCGAGATTGCGCAAGTTGGCCCGTTCGTGCTCGAGCATCTGGCCCACCGGCACGCCGGTCCAGCCTTCCACCACGCGCGCGACATGCTCGGGCGTTACCACCGGAAGGTCGGTCAGGCCGGCCTCGGCGCGCGCCTTCCGCAACTGCTCGTCGGCCACGACCTCCTGCTGACGCAGGCTGGCAGCCAATTCATAGTTCTCGGCCAACGCCGCCGCTTCCTTCTGGGCCTGGATATCGGCCAGATCTCGCTCCAGATCGCCCACTACCGGCAGATCGTTGCCGGACTCGCTCGCTTCCAGACGGAGCGACGATGCCGCTTCGTCCAGGAGGTCGATCGCCTTGTCGGGCAGGAAGCGGTCGTTGATATAGCGATCGGCCAGGGTTGCCGCCGCCGCAACCGTCTCATCGGGGATGCGAAGGTTATGGAACTTCTCGTAGTGGGGTCGTACCGCCCGCAGCATGGGGATGGTTTCCTCCACTGAAGGCTCACCGACCAGTACGGGCTGGAAACGGCGCTCCAGAGCGGCATCCTTCTCCACATGCTTCTTATATTCGTCCAGGGTCGTGGCGCCGATCACGCGGATCTCGCCGCGGGCCAGGGCAGGCTTGAGCATATCGGCGGCGCCCACGGCGCCCTCCGCGGCGCCCGCTCCGACCACGGTATGCAACTCATCGATGAACAGGATCACATTGTGATCCTGGCTCGCCTCGTCGATCAGGCCCTTCACGCGTTCCTCGAACTGGCCGCGGAACATGGCGCCCGCGATCATCCCGCCCAGGTTGAGCGAGATAATGCGCTTGCCGCGCAAGAAGCGGGGGGCCGTGCCGTCGCTGATGCGCCGGGCCACGCCCTCCACGATGGCCGTTTTACCCACGCCGGGCTCGCCGATCAGCACGGGGTTATTCTTCTGGCGCCGGCCCAACACGGTGATCAGCCGACGAGTCTCGCGCTCGCGGCCGGCCGTAGGGTCGAGCTTTCCATCCAGGGCATCACGTGTGATATCCCGCCCGAACTGGTCGAGGTTCGGCGTCTTGCTCTGTGGCGCCTGTCGTTCCGCCGTAGCGGTGCCGGTAGTGGCCTGCGAGCCGCCGCCGTTGGCACGAGCGAAGATATTGCCGATCGGAGCGCCGCCCATGTTTGCCTCGGGGTTGATTGCCCCACGCATTACTTGCTCGGCGCAGACCTCACAGAAGAGGTGAGATTCGGGACGGCCGTTGACCAACCCTTCCAGGCGTACCCGAGCGTCTCGGGTTCGGCAGTTCTCACATTTTGGCATTACATTGATCCTCTCGGTAGATAGGCTCGGAGCCGACGTTTACTCGGTGCGTGAGAGTCGGCAGGGTGGACGGCCGCGGGGACGGCGCGGAGGGGCCAGAGTGGCCGCGAAGGCGGCCAACAGCTCATCGGCCTGAATATTCTCGCCGGCGGCGACCAGATAGCCACGCGTCCATAGAGTGGGAATAGTGGTCAACTCCTTATACGTCCGGCGCAACGCGCTGGATGAATGCGCCTTCAGCCCGCACACAATGCTGTGCGGCGACATCATGGGCGGGGCATGCACCACCAGGTAGACCAGGGACGGCTGGATATGCACCGCACGGAGGTCCACGGCCAGGAGGGCCGCTTTCTCGCGGAGCAACGCGTCCAGGGCGTCGGCGATCTCGCCCACCAGTACCGGCTTTGCCCGCATCGATCCCCACGCGAAGTGGTAGATCAGCGGCCTGGGCCGGCAACTAATGTGTATATATGTCACGTCCATATACTGAATTATAGCCTGAGTTGACTATAATGCAAACTAGCCGAATGGGTAGGAGATACCCTGACCGCGGAGGTTGGGCTGTGGCTGGAGACGGCGCGGCTCTGGGTGCGAGCCGAGCCGGCCAGGGGTGCCTTCGAGCCTCCCCTGCTTCGTCTCGCCACGCGCGAGGGCCGTAAGATTCTTTACCCCGAGGAGGAGGCCGAGCAGCGCGATGCCCGTGAACAAGCCTATGCCGCCGGCCTGGCCGAGATAGCGCGGCTCCGTCGGCAGTTGGGTGAATCGGCACCCGACTTCTCCGCCTGAGTCCAATCAGCTCGCTTTGTAGATATTGTGGCTGCCGACGGAGATGTAGCTCGCTTTAATGCCCACCACGTAGTCGCCGTGAATAACACGGAAGATATCGTCATGGCCGACTATACCTCGTTCGCGCACGTTGACGATAGAGCAGTCAGAGCGTATAGTAATCATCGGTGGGACCTTCCCACGAGCCGGATTGGGAAAGGATGTGAGGGAATGGCAGGGGCAGAAGCGACCGCCGGCTTCGCGCATCTGGACGAGAAGGGGCGCATGCCTATCGCGAAGCCGATTCGCGACGCATTTGGTCTGCATGCCGGATCGACCGTGGCCTGGGTCAAGGTCGGTGGTGGCCTGATGATCATTCCCCAGGACGAGCATCTGGCTCAGGTCATGGAGGATGCCGCGGCCGCGCTTGAACGCGTCGGGCTAACCGTTGATCACCTTCTGGCCGGCCTTGATGAGGCGCGTGACGAAGTGGTGACCGAGCATTACGGCGCCGAATTCATGGACAAGATCAAATCTCTCGCCGCGGAATCGGACGTCGCGGAAAATAGATCATAGACGCCCTTTATGTTGGAAGAACCGGCACAATCTTCGCGCCTATTTCTGGACGCGGGTATTGTTATCGACGGCGCATATAACCGTTGGGGGGCGTCCAAAGGAGTGCTTATCCTTACGGCGCTCCGCGCTAATTTCCACGCGGTGGTTGCCGAGCCCGTCCACGAGGAAATCACTCGCAACCTGCGTAAGCGGACCGCCACTCTTCCTGATCGGGAAGCCAAGAATATCCTGACTGGTCTAGAGGACTGGTACAAGATCGCGCGCCCGCGGCGCTTGCCATGGCCGACCGCCGAAGAGATGGAAGCCCATGCCGGCCTTCTCGCTGCCGTGCGCCACCTCAACGATATGCCTGCGGTCGTGGCCGCCGTTCTTGCGCGTCCAGACTGGGTACTCTCCACCAACACCGAGCACTGGAACCAAGAGTTTGCCCGGCGTACCGGCTTGCGCGTAGCACATCCGGCGGCCTTCTTGGAGAGCTTGCGGACCTCCTGATCCGCGGTAAGGAGGCGGGCGCGCCTAGAGCTCCGCCTCAATGCGGGTCAGGAGGTCGCGCACCGCCAGGCGGTCGGCCCAGCGTTCCAGCCATGCACGGTCGAGATCGGGGCCGGAAATGGCGAGAACCCCCGCGATGTCGCGCCGTTGCTGCTCCCCAGCATATCGGCCAGGGTTGTGATTGCCTTCTCCAAGCCCTCAAACCAATGCAGGCCGGTTTCCCCAGCCTGTTGAGCGATAAGCCGGCTCAGGAGACTATCGGCGCCACGTTCGGCCCTGGCAGTGATTTCAACCCTATAGGCCATGTTTTTGCCGCGGTTCGGCCAGGAACTCAGCGGCGAGCCGGGTGCGCCCGGCCTTCATATCCATATGGCCTTCTTGGATGCCTTGCACCGCTTCTTCGAAGTCCTGCCGTTCCCCTTCGAGAAAGGCGGCCACCGCCTCGTCGAGAGCGGCGGCGGGATCCTGGCCGCGTCGTTGTGCGTATTCTTCCAGTTGTGCCTTGCGTAGCGGAGTGAGCGGTATGCTGTCCATATAGTGCATCTGCTTTCTTTCCCTCCATCGTAAGCCGAAGCGGCGGCAAGGCCAAAGCCAATTGGCGTGCCTCCGCGACCGCAGTCGCCCCGTTCCTGCCTGGGGACCGCAGTCCCCGGCCTACCGTTCAAGGTAAACATTACCGGTTGACAGGCGACTACACCAACCCGTCGCTGCAGACAATGCGCATCACGTCGTCGTGAGTAATCGCGGTGGATCCGGCCTCGATTGGATTGAGCCGGTGCCGAGTACGGATACCTTCCAGGGCGCGCACCAGCGAGGGGCCGGTGCGCTCCATACGCTGTACTTCGCTCAGATCCGTCAGCACGCTCGCGGGCAAGTGATCGAGGAATATCTGCTCCAGCACGTCAATGCGTTTTACCTCTTCGGCGTCGTTGGCAGCGGCCGCGCCCCCCGCCATGTGCTGGCCTGACAAAAAACCGCGTAACTTGGGGTGGCGGTTCGGGCGCCCCCCGCAACCCATCCCGAGC